>JAOTWK010000161.1 GCA_029862935.1 Gemmatimonadota bacterium
CGCAGCCTGTTCTACGCTCAGGCAAGACGGTCTCGAGTAGCGCAATACCCTGCAGTTGTGCATGATTCTGCACGCACAAGATCGCCTCCTGAGAGTCTAACTCTTTTTAAATCAACAAGTTGAGTACTGGCACGCTTCTGGATATTACTGGGGGCAGACTGGGAGAGCGACTTCATGAACAGGCGTGGATTCGCACTGATCGGGGTCATCGCCATCGGGGTGGTGGCAGAAGCGCGCGTCGGCGCGAGGGGCTGTGGAGACTACACTCCAAGTTACGGCGGACCTCACGCAAGTCGTGGAGCATCAAACACTTGCGGGCGGCATTGTCGGGGTTCAATATTGCCTCGGTTCATTCGGTGACCAAGTGTGCGGTCCATGCGCCGCCACTGCCCTAGATTCGGAATTGGAGGCGTGCGCCGAAACCAGGCCCGGACCGCCGGGCGATCATCCGGAGAGGCAGAAACCGGTCGCCCTGTTTGGCGGTGAGACGCGCAGGGACATCGAGATTGGAGTCAGCGGTGCAAGGTCAACTGCCAAAGCGATCGACCGACCGCGGGGTGACGATTATCGAGCTCCTGATCGTCATTGCCATCATCGGAGTCCTGGTGACCTTGGCCCTGCCGAAGATCAGCGTTGCCAGGTACAAGATGAACACCGGCATGCGCATCGTCGGCACCGGCCTGCTCACCGCCCAGCGGAGGGCGGTATCGGCCCAGCACGACGTGATCGTCACATTCAACCCGACGACGCACGTCATCAACGTGATCGAGGACGCGAACAACAACGGGAAACGGGACGCGGGTGAGCGGAGCCGAGCCATCTCGCAAGGCGAGGGCGTGCTCATCGGGCGGGGGGCGACGCCGGGGCACGCCGTAGGTCTCGGCCCAGTAACATTTACCCGGACGGTCGGTGGGCTCCCTGCTGTCACGTTCCACCGTAACGGAAGTGCGAGCGAGTATGGCGGGGTCTACCTGACGTCCCGGCGTGCCATCCAAACCGGCTCGCATGTGGAAGACACTCGACTCATCGTCGTCGAGCGTTCCACAGGTCGCGTGTCGTGGTTCAACTACGCGACCCAGTGGAACCGGGGGTTCTAATGCCAAACGATCGTGGCTTCACACTGATCGAGCTCCTCATGGCGCTCGGGATTCTGACCGCCGTGCTCATGGCTCTCGGTGTGGCGTCGGGTCACTTCATTCGTGAGGCAACGTTGACGGAGCGACGCACGGCGGCCTTGGAGTTGGCAGACAGTCGCATCGACGAGATTCAGATGTTTCCAGTCTATCCAGCACTCGACACGGCGTTCGCGGGGTCGGAGACCGGGTTCGCCACGCTCTCCGGCTACATCCGGACTACCGCCATTACGCACGTTGGGGGTCTGGGACAGAAGAACGACTACAAGAGGATCACGGTGACCGTCATCGGTCCGGGCGTGAACCCTCCTGTGTCGCGGACGATCACCGTGGCGGCACCATGACAACCATTGACCGACGCTCCACCACGGGCGGCGTGACCCTCGTCGAGATGTTGATCGCGTTGACCATCTTTGGCGTCATCACGACGGCAGCTTTTGCAGCACTTCAATCGCAAGGCCGCGCCTTCCGCGTCGGCGCGGAGAAGATGGACCTGCTGCAGAACGTCAAGTACGCGGCGGACGCGATCGAGCGGAACGTCCGCACCGCGGGTGCCAACCTGCCGGACGAGCAGCCGTTCTTGGTTTACGCAGATGTGGACGTGATCGCATTTAACGGGGACTACGCGACCAACGTGGCGAACGACCCGTGGGCCGTGTACTTCGACCCCGATGCCCCCAATGGGTCGGTTACGGCACTCACCCAAGCGCAAAATATCACAATTCCACATTCGACCTTCAGTTACCCGGACACGTCGTATCAGGGGACTGGCGCCTTCGGAAACTCGCCGGCCGAGACGATCGTGTTCTTTCTCGATCCGGATTCATCGACTTCACGGTCGGACGACTTCGCGCTGTATCGCCAGGTCAATCGAGACCGACCGGAGCTGGTTGCTCGCAATCTGATGCAGGTCGGTTCGCTGCCATTCTTCGAGTACTTCCGTGTCCAACAGCCGCCGAGCGCTCCGGTGCAAGTCGTGCAGGTGCCGACCGGGAGCCTCCCACTGAGCCACGCGGTGTCAATTCACGGCTCCGTCGCCGACACGGCTGCATTCGCCGTCATCGATAGCGTGCGTGGACTCCGCATCAACATCACGACCAACAACGGGCGTGAAGGGACGGCGGAGCGGGTGCGGTCGCTGACCAAGATGATTCGGATGCCGAACGCCGGGTTGGCCGTCAAGCTCTCCTGCGGTGATGAGCCGATCCTGGGCACGACGCTCACGGCTGCGGCGGACACACTCGTCGATGGATCGTGGGTGGTGAAGCTCACCTGGGGCGCCGCGGTCGACGAGCTTGCCGGTGAGCAGGATGTGGCGCGCTACGTGCTGTGGCGGCGGCCCGCGGCTGCCGTGATTTGGGGTGATCCGTACCTCAGCGTTCCCGCCGGCGACACGACGTACGTGTACGAAGATCTCAACGTGCAGTCAGGCTTTCAGTACATCTACGCGTTGGCCGCGCAGGACTGTACGCCAAGCCTGTCGTCCATGGTGACATCGGCCACGGTTGCGGTGCCATGACCTCGGAGGATGCATGTATATCACGCAAAAGCTGAGCGACGAACGCGGGATTGCCCTGGTCATTGCAATCCTGATCACGATCGTGGTGGCGGCGGTGGTGGCGGGGGCATACGTGCTGGGCGGGACCACCGGGGTGATCGGCCGCTACAATGAGCGCCTGAGCAACCTCGAATCGATCGCTGAGGCCGGGATCGAGGAAGGTCGGTCCGCGATCAATGGAGACAAGACTCTATACCCCGACAGTGCCTTCAACACGCTGGAGAACGCGGTACCGGTGATCGATGCGAATGGTAACCCGATTCCGAACGTGAGGCGTACCACGTACGTGGGCCCGACCGGCATTACGACCGGCCAGTACGGTGTGTTCGGCTCGATCGTCTCGGTCGCCGAAGACGATTTCGGGAATCGTGTGGTCCGCCGCGGCGAGGTGAGTCAGGAGAGCTTCGCCAAGTACGCGTACTTCACCACGATCGAAGGAAACATCTGGTTCGCGAGCGGCGACCAGATCTGGGGACCGGTGCACTCCAACGATCGGATACGGATCTACAGCACGGGGGCGACGTTCCACGACGACGTGACGACCGGGGAAGACATCTACCAGCCCTGGTTCGGAACGTTCAACCAAGGGTACACGGAGTGGGCACCCACGATTCCAATGCCGAGCACGGCCGACCTGAACAAGCTCAAGGTCCAGGGACTCGCGGGGAACACCGCGTTCGTGGGTAACACCTCGGGCGGACACGGTGAGGGCACGACGCGGATCGAGTTTGTCGCCATCGACCTCAACGCCGACGGCGACGCCACCGACGCCAACGAAGGGTTCATTCGGGTCTATCAGCAGCTGAGCGACGCGGACTGGGTGTCCGGCGAAGTCGACAGCTATAGCTCCAAGTACATGGAAAGAGCAAAGAACTGCGGTGACTGGGCAGGAGGAACCTGGCTTGCTGCCGACGATCATCCGGGCGTGGCTCCGCACGACCACACCTGGCTCGCGTCGGTGACGAGTGCAACTCGCCGCTGCTATCTTGGCGGCGCTGACGAGATCTGGGGAGGCTTCGTTGCGGGGCCGGACGTCATGGGCGGCCAGTGGCTCCCATGGCCGGGGGCGATCAGCCCACTCCTCGGGGCGCGCGCGGACTCGGCCTACCTCTTCCCGATCACGCGGGCCCTCAACCCGAACTTCAAGGGTGTGATCTTCGTCGAGGGGAAAGTCGTGCTGAGCGGGACGCTACGGGGTGATGTCACCGTCGCCGCAACCGACGACATCATCATCGGCGACGACATCCGGTACGCCACTGACCCGGGGCTGGGAACCTGTCAGGACATGCTGGGGATGTTCAGCGGCCATGACATTGTGATTGCCGACAACCCCCTCAACGCGCCGTGGCGGCCGGAAAGCGGCTATGACTACCGGACGTACGACGAGACGACCGGCGAGTTCATTCACGGCGTGGTGCTGGCCCTCAACATCTTCACAGCCGAGAACTACAACAGCGGGTCCAACAACGACGAGTTCTGCCAGGGAAGCCAGGCCGGGCGTGGGTGCATCTTCCTGACCGGGGGGATAATCCAGAAACAGCGGGGCGCGGTGGGCCTCACATCAGGCTACGGGTATGTGAAGCGGTATTCCTATGACCGCTGTGTGCTCGCGGATCCACCACCCTACTTCCCGACAACGGGACACTTCACACGGGGCCGCGTCTTCGAGATCGACCCGACGGGCTTCGACGCGACCCAATTCTATCAGTTGCTCACGCCGTAACCCGGGACTCGGATGTCCCTGGCACCCAACGACGCCCCCGGGTCCGATGACTGGGGGCGTCGTTCCCTATCTGCTGGAACCCCTTCCCCCACCAAGACTTGCGCCCGACACCCCTAATCTCCTATCGTGCCGACCATCCACGACGGCCGTCCGGCCGTCGGGATCGAACTCGGGATGGGAGTTGCCGCTGTGCCCCAGCGCTTCAAGCCGATCCGCTTTTCCCGGGCCGGGATCCGCGGGCTCCGGGCCTCCGCCACCCTCAGCATCAACGACCGGGTCCGTGACCTCTGGGCCGCCGGAAAGAACGTGTATCACCTGGCATTCGGGGAGTCCCGCTTCCCGGTGCACCCCAAGGTGGCCGAGGCCCTGGCGTCGAGCGCCCAGCGGCGGAGCTACCTCCCCGCGCTCGGCCTCCCGGAGTTGCGTCGCACCATCGCCGAGTACTACCGGGCGAAATTCGGCATCGACGCGGCGCCGGAGCAGGTCGTTGTGGGACCTGGGAGCAAGTCGCTCATCTTCTCGTGTATGCTGGCGCTGGGCGAGGAAGTCATCCTGCCCCAGCCCTCCTGGGTCTCCTACGGGCCGCAGGCCCACCTCATGGGGAAGCCGGTCACATACGTACCCACCCGTCCCGAGATGAACTACGAGCTCGAGCTGAACGTGCTGGGGCACCGCATCGAGGAGGAACGGGCCGCGTGGGGTAACCCCGAGGTTTTCATCGTCAACAGCCCGAAGAACCCGACCGGCACCATGATGCACCCGGAAAAGGTCGAAGCGCTCGCGCACTTCGCCCGTGAGCACGAGTTGATGGTGCTGAGTGACGAGATCTATGCAATGACCGCGTTCGGCGCGATTCCCCACGTCTCCATGGCCCGGCACTATCCCGAGGGGACCGTCGTATTCGGTGGGCTCAGCAAACACCTGAGCTTGGGAGGCTGGCGGTTCGGCACCGCGGTGTTGCCGAACTGGAGTGCCGGAAAGCGCCTTGCTCACGCGATCGAGAACATCGCGGCCAACATCTGGACGTGTGTCGCAGCGCCAGTCCAGTACGCTGCCCTGGCAGCGTACTCCAACGATCCGGACATCGAGGAGTACATCCAGCTCTGCACCCGAATGCATGGAGCACGAACCCGTTTCCTGTTTCACACCATGGAGCGCCTCGGCATCCCGTGCGTCGAGCCTGCCGGAGCGTTCTACGTGTACCCTTGCTTCAGGAAATGGCACGAGCAGCTCAGCGCACGGGGTATTCACACCGATGAAGAGTTGGCGCTGTTCCTGCTGGAACGCTACGAGCTCGCGACCTTGCCAGGCTCGGCGTTTCATTCAGCCCAGGAGTTTTGTCTCAGGGTCTCCTCGAGCTACATCGACGCATCGACCGACGAATGCGCCGAGACGCTGCTGGCGGCATTCCGTGCAGATCCCGATCCCGACCGGTTCATCGAGCGGCATCACCCGCGGCTGCATCAGGTTGCCGAGCGATTCGGTGAATTCGTGAGCGATCTGGAAGGCACCGCCGCCCGACGCGCCGCAGCATCGTCCGCCGTTCGAGCCGCGACCGCGCGGTAGCATGCGCGAAGTCGTCATCATCGATGCTGTGCGGTCGCCCATCGGCCGGCACAGCGGTGCGCTCTCGTCAATCCGGCCCGACGATCTGCTGGCTGACGTCCTCAAAGGGCTCATCGATCGCACGGGGACCGATCCGGCGACGATCGACGACGTGTATGCGGGGTGCGGCAACCAGGCCGGCGAGGACAACCGGGACGTGGCCCGCATGGCGGTGCTGCTCGCCGGGTTTCCGGTCGAGGTGCCCGGTGTCACCGTCAATCGCAACTGCTCCTCGGCGCTCGAGGCAGTCAATCAGGCCGCCAAAGCAATCATCGCGGGCGAAGGCGACGTGTTCATCGGAGCGGGCGTCGAGACCATGAGCCGCGCGCCATGGGTGATCCCCAAGCCTGAGCGACCGCAGCCCGTGGGTCACTGGACCATCTGGGACACCACGGTGGGATGGCGATTCAACAATCCGAAGATGGATGCGCTCTACCCAATCGTGAGCTTGGGTGAGACGGCGGAGAACATTGCCGAGGAGATGCACATCTCTCGCGAGGAGCAAGATGCCTTCGCGGCGGAGAGCCACCGTCGCGCCATCGATGCGATCAATGCCGGCCGGTTCGAGGACGAGATCGTGCCGATCTCGGTGCCGCAGCGCAAAGGTGAGCCGATTGCGGTCGAAACCGACGAGCATCCACGTTACCGCAAGGAGAATGGACGGTACGTTCTCGACACCTCGGTCGAGCAGCTCTCCAAGCTGCGGCCGGCGTTTCGCAAGAACGGCACCGTCACCGCGGGCAACTCGAGTGGCATCAACGACGGTGCCGCGGCCGTGCTCATCATGAGCAATGAGAAAGCGAAAGCGCTCGGACTCAAACCGATGGCTCGGTGGATTGGCTCGGCCGTGGCCGGTGTCGATCCTGGTGTGATGGGCTACGGCCCGATCCCGGCGACCGAGAAGCTGCTTGCACGTGTCGGCGTGCGGCTCGACGACATCGGCCTCATCGAGCTGAACGAGGCGTTTGCCGCTCAATCCCTCGGCGTGATGCGGCGGCTCGGCCTCCGTCCCGAGATTACCAACGTGAATGGTGGCGCGATCGCACTCGGGCATCCCACGGGATGTTCCGGAGCTCGCATCCTCGTGACCCTGCTGCACGAGATGAGGCGGCGCGCCCCGTCCGCGCCGCACCCCTACTACGGACTGGCCACGCTGTGTGTGGGCGTCGGGATGGGCGTGTCGACCCTCGTCGAGTGGATGCGTTGAGCCGCAAAGTTCCGTGGACCCCACGGCTGCGAGAGAAGAGTTCGGAGGAAGCAGTGACACCACAGGCACAGCGAGCGCTTTCCGGGATTCGCGTCGTTGGGCTCGAGCAGTACATGAGCGGTCCGTACTGCACCATGCTGCTGGCTGACGCTGGAGCGGAGGTCATCAAGATCGAGCGGCCCGGCAAAGGCGATCCACGGCGGGCAATCCCCCCGTTCGCCACGCGAGATGGAACGAAGAAGGCCTTTGGCTACATGGCCTACAACCGGAACAAGAAGAGTCTCGCGCTCAATGTGCAGCACCCAGAAGGCCAGGACATCTTGCGCAAGCTCGTCGAGGTCTCCGACGTGGTCGTAGAGAACCTGCGACCGGGGGCCATGGACAAGATCGGACTTG
>JAOTWK010000160.1 GCA_029862935.1 Gemmatimonadota bacterium
CATGAGCGTCACCGAACGAACGCGCGAGATCGGCATCCGCAAGTCGGTTGGGGCGCGACGGCGCGACATCCTGCGGCAGTTTCTCTTGGAATCGATCTTCCTGGCCACCTTGGGCGGCCTGCTCGGCATCTTTGCCGGCTGGTGTCTCGCCACGATCGTGGCGGTGGTGTCGCCCCTCCCCAGCCGCGTGACCCTGTGGTCGATCGGCCTTGCGCTGGCGCTCGGGGTGAGCGTCGGCGTGATCTTCGGCGTCTATCCAGCGCGGCGAGCGGCCCGGCTCGATCCCATCGTGGCCTTGAGGTACGAATGACGGCGACGGGTGAGCGCGCGCCGTTTCCGCCGGAGATTGCCGCGTGAGACTGCCGGACTTCGCCGAGGGCGCCGGCATGGCGCTGTCTGCCATCCGCTCGCAGAAGTTGCGATCGGGCCTGACGATTCTCGGCATCGTCATCGGCGTGTCGACCGTGATGGCCATGGCGTCCATCGTGCAGGGAATCCGTGCGCAAATCTTCAACACGCTCGAGATCGTCGGACCGACCACGTTCCGTATCCTGCGGTTCTTTTCCTCCACACCGCTCAACCCCGATGCGTTACCCAGGGAGGTGCGGATCCGACCCGTGCTGCAGAACAAAGAGGCCCAGGCCATCGCGCGCCTCGCGGAAATCCACTACGCCGCGCTCTGGATGGGAATATTCGAGCGCCTCGAATACGAGGGCGTTCGCTCGCAGCTGACGGTGGTGTACGGAGCTGACGACCGGTTCATGGAGGTCCTTGGCGGGGGGATCGTCGAAGGCCGGACCTTCACGCCGACCGAGATTCGCGCGGGCACGCCGGTGGTCATCTTGGAGGAGGAAGCAGTCCAAAAAGTCTTCGGCCGCATCAATCCACTCGGTCGTACGATGCGGGTTGGCGGCCGCGCCTTCCGCGTCGTAGGCGTGTATCGCAAGCCGGAGAACATCTTCCAACCGCCGGGCCAGGAGATCTCGGCCATCGTTCCGTACGTGGCGGCAGAACGACAGTTCATCTACGATGAGACCAACAGTCTGGTCATGCTCGTCAAGCCGCGTGAAGGGGTCACGGTCGCGGAGGCGATGGACGCGACGACCGTCCAGCTGCGCCGCATGCGGGGGCTCCGGCCAGGAGATCCGAACACCTTCGACATGATCACGTCCGATCAGATTCTGGACGTGTTCAACAACTTGACCGGGGTGTTCTTCCTCGTCATGATCGTGCTCTCCAGTGTCGCGCTCATGGTCGGCGGCATCGGCGTCATGGCCATCATGATGGTGTCGGTCACGAGTCGGACACGAGAGATCGGCGTGCGAAAAGCGGTCGGGGCCACGCGCAGAGAGATTCTGTGGCAGTTTCTTATCGAGGCGGCAACGCTGACCCTCGTGGGGGGTGCCATCGGCATATCGGTCGGAATCGCAGCCGGCGAGGTGCTCAAGCGTCTCCTGGGATTCGAGACCGGCGTGCCGATCTGGAGTGCGGTGGTTGCGACGGGCGTGTCAGTCGGCATCGGGCTGGTGTTCGGATTGCTCCCCGCCAGCCGGGCAGCGCGACTCGATCCAGTGGAGGCCCTGCGGTATGAATAGACAGTTTGAGACGACGAAGACGACAAAGACGACTGGTGTGGCGCGACGGTCGAAGACGGTCGGAGACGGTCCAGGACGATGACCCAACCAGTTGACCTGCTCGCTATCGGTGCTCACCCCGACGACGTCGAGCTGACGTGTGGTGGCACGCTGGCGAAGGCAGCGCAGCAGGGACATCGCATCGGCATCATCGACCTCACCGGCGGCGAAACCGGGACCCACGGAAGCCAGGCTATTCGTGCACGCGAGGCCCAAGCGGCGGCGGAGCTGCTCGGCGCCGCGGAGCGGATGAATGCCGGGCTTCCCGACGCGGGGCTCGACAATACGGCTGCCACCCGCCGCGTCGTGGTGGAGCTGTTGCGGCGCCTCAAGCCCCGCGTAGTCGTGCTCCCCTTCCCGATTGGCCGCCACCCGGACCACCGGATCGCGTCCGAGCTGTGCCGCGACGCGTCGTATCTGGCCGGCCTCGCCAACTACGCGGCAGATGGAGCGCCGCATCGACCGGAAAAGGTCATCTACACACTGGCGTTCCGCGAAGACCCCGTGAAGCCCACGTTCGTGGTCGACATCTCGGACACGATGGAAGCGAAAATGGCGGCCATCCGCTGCTATGCCTCGCAGTTCGACGGCAAAATGGCGGCAGGCGAGATCTTTCCGGCCGGCGGCGATGTGTACGAGAACGTGCGCATGCACTGCGCACGGTACGGAAGCCTGATCCGTTGCGCTTTCGGGGAGCCCTACTTCACCCACGAGACGGTGCGCATCGACGATATCGTGGACATGGGAGTGCGATCGATGTGACCCGTGCCGCATTGCATCGCGGCATCCGCTTCTCCTAGCTTACGAGCCTCATGCAGGACACCAGCGCCATTCGCCCATTCGTCTATCTCGACGCGGCCGCGACGACTCCGGTCCGGCCGGAGGTGCGCGCGGCGATGGACCCGTTCCTGTCAGACGAGTTGTTCGGCAATCCGAGCTCGACCCATTGGGCCGGGCGCATGGCACGCCAGGCACTCGACGGTGCGCGACGGCGAATCGGCGAGGCACTCGACGCCGACCCCAGTGGTGTGGTGTTCACCTCCGGTGGCACCGAAGCCGACAACTTGGCCATCCTCGGATCGGCGGTGCGACCGGGCGCTGGGGCAGGTCGCGCTGCAATCCCCGCGACCGAGCACAAGGCCGTGCTGGATGCAGCGCGAGAGCTCGAGAGGCTTGGAGGTGAGGCGCTGGACCTTCCGGTGCACTCCGACGGTACTGTGGATCTCGCCGCCGTTGGCAACGCGCTCGAACGGGAGCCGGCCGTACTCAGCGTCATGTGGGTCAACAACGAGACCGGCGTCGTGCAGCCCGTCGAGCGACTGGCCGAGATGGCGCGAGATGCCGGCGTACCGTTTCACACCGACGGCGTCCAGGCAGTTGGCAAGGTCCCCTGCTCGCTCGACCGCGGATCGATCTCGATGCTCTCGATCTCCGGACACAAGATCGGAGCCCCCAAGGGCATCGGCGCGCTCATCCTGCGCCAGGAGGTCTCGGTCGCTCCTCGACTCCACGGTGGCGGCCAACAGCGCGGTGTCAGACCGGGCACCGAGAACGTCGCCGGTGCCATCGGCCTTGCGACGGCGGTCGAATTGGCGATCGCCGAGCGCGGCGCGTTTGGGCGCGACGTGACGCGACTGCGTGAAGAGTTGGAACGACGCGTATTGGCTGCCGTTCCTGACTCACAAGTTGTCGGCGCTTCCGCGACACGCGCACCGCATGTCAGCAACATTGCGTTTGCCCATGCGGCCGCCGGTACGCTCCTCGCTGCGCTGGACCTCGGGGGGATTGCCTGTTCTGCTGGATCGGCCTGCGCGAGCGGCAGCCCGGCCGCCTCGCATGTGCTGACTGCCATGCGGGTGCCGAACGACTTCCTCGGTGGCGCGGTACGCTTCTCGTTGTCGCTTCGTTCGTCGATGGAAGATGTCGACAGGTTGCTCGCCGTGCTGCCCGAGGCGGTTGATCGGGCTCGCACCGCACGAGGGGCAGCGTGAGTCGCGGGCGCGTCTTGGTGGCGATGTCGGGCGGCGTCGACAGCTCGGTTGCGGCAGCGCTGCTCGTGGACGCCGGGTATGACGTGATCGGCGCCACGATGAAGCTCTTCTGCTATGGCGATTCGGTGCCGGACCGGCCGTGCTGCTCACTCGACTCGATTCAGGACGCCGCCACGGTGGCTGCGCGTCTCGGAGTCCCGCACTACGTACTGGATCTCGAAGACCGGTTTCACGAGGAAGTGATCAAGAACTTCGTGACCGAGTACGCGCGGGGTCGCACACCGATACCGTGTGTCCGGTGCAACACGTTCACCAAGTTTCGTGACCTCTTGGCTCACGCCGACGCGCTCGGGTGCGACCATGTGGCGACTGGCCATTACGCGATCTCGCGGGACGGAGCTTTGTATCGCGGGCGGGACGCGAACAAAGATCAGACGTACTTCTTGTGGGGCATCGATCGGGGCGTCGTCCCGCGCATGCTGACGCCTGTGGGGGATCTCACGAAACACGAGACCCGCGACGTGGCGCGGCGCTTGGGATTGGTCACAGCCGAAAAACAGGAATCCGTCGAGATCTGCTTTGTGCCCGACGGCGACTACACGAAGGTACTGGAGAAACACCTGCCGCCCGACGATCCGGCGCTCGCGCCGGGGCCGCTTGTGGACACCTCGGGCCGGCAGGTTGGGGAGCACGCGGGGTACGCCCGCTACACGATCGGGCAACGGCGACGGCTCCCGGGCGGTGCCCCCGAGCCGATGTTCGTGGTCGCCATCGAACCCGAGAAACGCGCTGTCGTGATCGGCACGGCCAACGACCTCTTCGGGCACACGGTCGAGTTGGGAGAGATGAACTGGCTGACCGACCCGCTCGACGTCGGACAGCGGTGCGAGATCCAGGTGCGGTATCGCGCCCAACCGGCCCCGGCCAGAATCGCCGAGTCCAACGGCGACACGCACCTGCTCGTCGAGTTGACCGATCCAGTCCGGGCTATCACTCCAGGGCAGTCCGGCGTACTCTATAGCGGCAGCCGCTTGCTCGGCGGTGGCGTGATCAACTAGGAGCTGATTCGATGGATCTCGTGCAGTCGGTTTCCGAACGTCTACAAGTGGATCGCGAGAAGTCCATCAAGGGCCTCGGTGTGCTGTTCCTGGCCATTCGCATGGCGGTGGACATGAAGACGTTCACCACGATCGCGTCGGTGTTTCCAGAGTCCGGGCAGTGGATGCTCGAAACCCCGTTTGAGGACGGGGGGACGGGCGAGATGCTCGCCATGGCCACCCCGGGGGCGGTCCGTCGCATGCTGGCGATTGCGGGCTACAGCCCGGAACACACGAGCGAGTTGTGCGAGATCGTCGGCGGGGCACTGCAAAGCGTGGTTTCTCCAGACACTTACCACACGGTGGCGGAGAACCTGCCGCTCTTCGAGTAGCCCATAGCAGCCGGGCTTCACCTCACCAGAGGCGCCACAACAGCCCGCCCGTGAAGAGCAGATCGTGCTGGGTCTTGCCCCAGTAGCGGGTGATGGCGTCCCGGACCTGGACATCGACATTGAGGCCGACGACCTCGAGGGTGAAGCCACCGCCCAGGTCACCCCCCCACGTGAAACCGTTGGACGGCAGAACCGCCCCCACCTCATTGGGGCTCGTAGGCTCGGAAAACCCGTAGCGCTTTCCTCCGACACCCAGCAGCACATACGGTTTCATACGCCACAGCTCGAGCTTGGTGGGCAGCACGACCTGTACCGACGCGAACGTGAGCGTCATCGGCACATCCAAGAACGTGTTTACCACCCGTGGCGGCTCGAACAAGACGCGGGGCTGCACGATGCCGTGGGTCGCCAGGAGCCAGGTGTCGAAGGAGCGGAGGATCTCGCCACGCACCCGAACCCCGTCGTCACCGAAGCTCACTTCGACACCCAGGCCGGCCACGAAGGCCCGCCCCACGGAGCCGGTGGTCCACTCAACGGGCCCATCGCCGGCAAAGTTGGTGAACACCTCGTAGAGGTATGGATCGGGTACCGCCACGCCCGCCCTCGGGAACAGCTTCACCACCAGGCCGTCCTGGGCCTGGACGGGTACCGACAGCGGAAGCGCCGCACATGCCGCCAGAACAAATCGGAATAGAGCCCGCATGACATCTTTCGGGTGCAAATCAGCCGAAAATGTACTTGGAAGCTGTGCTCCAGCCAACGTGGGGTGGATAGGCGACCCCCCCCGATCCCGCGTCGGAATGTACGAAAGATGCAGGCCGGTTCACCACTCACGGTTACTCCATTCTTCACGGTTACTTAATACAAATATTGGACCTTTATTCAGTCGTACACTACGAAGTGTCGCTTGATACGTTTTGCGACTTTCTCAGCGCCGTGCAGGACCTCAGCGGGCTCTGCGGCGCGGACCAATACCCTCGGCAAGGAGGGAAGGATCATGAAGAGGTTGGGTTCGGTGATGATTACAGTCGCGTGTGTGGCTGCCCTGGCCGCGTGTGAGGGACCGGCAGGACCGGCAGGAGTCCCGGGAGGGGAAGGCCCCCAAGGACCGGCGGGACCGGCAGGGCCGCCAGGTGTGGACGCGACCGCGAACTGCACGCAGTGCCACGTGAGTGATGTGACGCTCTTCGCGAAGCAGGTCCAGTACCAGCAGTCGACGCACCGTCTGGGCGGCAACTTCGAGCGCAACGCGACGAGCTGCGCCATCTGCCACACCCATCAGGGCTTCCTCGAGAGGGTCGCATCGGGCGCCTATGCCACTGCACAGACCATCCAGGATCCGGCGCCGATCAACTGCCGCACGTGCCACCAGATCCATACCACGTACACGGACGCCGACTACGCCTTCACGGCAACGACGCCGTTCGATCTGTACAACGAGGACTACGCGACTGGTAACACGATCACGAAGGACTACGGCGCCGCCGCAGGCAACCTATGCGCCCGGTGCCACCAGGCCCGGAAGCTGAGCTCAGGAGTCGCCAACGGCGCGGTGCCGCAGATCAACGGTCCCGACGTGCAGGTTACGTCCACCCGCTACGGCACCCACCACGGGCCGCAGGCCCAAGTCCTCGCCGGCGTCGGCCTCTACGAGTTCAGCGGCTCGGAGACCGTACTAGGTCAGCCGACCTCCCACGGCGACCCAGCCAAGAACGTAAGGCTCTGCGCCACCTGCCACATGGCAACGGCGGCCGGTGTGGAGTACGGTGGCCACACGTGGAGGGTGGCCTTCCTCAGCAACGGCTCGAAGGAGGAAAACGTCGCCGGATGCAATCTCTCGCAGTGTCATAACGGCGCCGTCGACGACTTCACCGCGCTGGGTGATGTTCAGGCACAGATCCTACCGCTACTCCAGCAGCTCGATACGCTTCTGGTCAATGCCGGCATTAAGCAGATCATAAGCCCCGGCTACACGATCCATGACTTGAACGCGCGCACCAACACGGGCACGTACCCTGCGAACATCGCGGCTGCCATGCTGAACTGGCAGCTGATCACTGAGGATCGCAGCCTCGGGCTCCATAACGCACCGTACGTGAGGGCGGTGTTGACGAACACCATCGAAGCCATCACGCCATAACACGTCGAGAGCTCGACTCTTACTGGGCACCTGCACCGGAACAGTCCGGGGCAGGTGCCTGCTTGCTATGCGGATCAGTTACCTTTTCGTCTCACAGTCGGAAGCCCTGGGCTACCGCGGTACCCGACTCAGTCGATACCCCTGCCACGACGACCGATCATGTCCACACGCGCGAAGCGAATTCTCCCAGTCGTGCTCCTCGTCGGCGCCTGCTCGTCCCCGCCATCGTTCACCGACGGTGACCGCCAAGCCGTGGCAAGCGAGGTGACGGCCGCCCTGGCAGACCTCACGGAGGCCATCAACGACCACGACCCGGAGCGCGTTGTCGCCTTCTACACGGATGCCCCGGAATTCCTCTTCCTCGGGTGCACGGACTACATCACCGGAGGCGTCACGTTCAAGCAGATGGTGGGCCCCACCTATGGGCC
>JAOTWK010000162.1 GCA_029862935.1 Gemmatimonadota bacterium
CGCCGTGACCGAGTCGCGGCGGTTGGCGGTCGTGTACGTGATCCTCTTCTTCTACGGGCTGCCGGCTGTGTTCGCGGTGCTCAACAGCGTACTCGACTAGGCGGAGGCGCATGTTTCGTGAATTGACCAGCATCGTCCGGTCCAGTGATCCTCTGCGCGAACTCGGAGGGCAATTCGGCGAGATGTTGGGTATCGCGCACGCACTCTCGCTCAAGGCTGGCACGATCATCTTTGAAGGCAACAGCTTGTTCGAAGATCGGGAGTGGATCTACGCGCGAGCTGTGGAGGTGGAGGGCCCCGAGCGAAACATCCGCAAGCACGTCGGTCAGTGAACAGTCATCAGTACCTACCTTGAGAACTGACAACTGAGAACTGAAAACTGACAACGGCTTCTGCCCCGTTCCAGACGACCTAGACGACTCAAACAGGGCGATGGAACGGCGATGAGAGGGCGATGAGCAACGGTTAGATGGGTTAGCTTCAGAAGACTCTCGAGGTGAGCTAGTGCTGCACCGATCGATGTACCCCCTAGTGGCCGCTGTCGTGAGCCTAGGTGCTCCCGCGGCCTCCGCCCAGGCCCCCGTCGTGTATCGCGTGTCCGTGACCGGCCCCATTACGGTTGAGGTGCAGACATTGGTTGCCAAGGCGATTGAAACGGCGGAGCGGGAGGGTGGCACTGCCGTCATCCTCGACCTCGCCTCCGCGGGAGGCCGCTTCGACATGGCACAGCTGATCGTGAGTGACATCGCGGCGACGGACATTCCGGTCTATGCGCTTGTGAGCCAACACGCGTGGGACGCAGCGGCATTGGTCTCGCTGGGTACAGACTCGATCTTCATGGTGCCAGAAGCGTCGCTCGGGGCGAGTCCGGATGCCGAATCGGAGTCGCGCCGGATCAGTGCGGCAGCCCGAGGGGTGATGCAGCAGGAGTTTGGGACGCTTGCGGTGCGTCGGGGCCTCGACTCCTGGATCGGGGAGGCCATGGTTGAACCGGACATCGCTATCCCGGATCTCGTTCGGACGCGTGCGCTCCTCACGTTGACTGCGGCTTCCGCGGTGCGAGTGGGGGTGGCCGCCAGCGCCGTTGACGACCTGAATGAGCTCCTCCGCCACGCCGGTATCGTGGGGGCAGACGTCGTGACGGTCAGTGCGGCCTGGACCGGAACCACCGTGCGCACGACCAACTACAACACACGAGATCTCAGGATCTATCTCGTCCGTGGCCGAACTCGGTTTCGCTTGGGAACCGTCACGAGCATGAGCTCCGCCGAATTTGACGTTTCAGAACCGATGTTGCCGACGGGAGCGACCATCAGAGTGCAGGCGGAGGTGATCGGTTCGTCCGAACGGATTTCGACCGAAGAGATTCGTGTGGAACCCGGGCTGCTCATAGAGTGGGTGCTCGAGGCCAATCTCATACACTCGAATTACTTCGTGACTGTGCGGTAGGGCAGAGGGCACCCTGGCCGAGGGGCCGTGGAGAGGTACTGTCCCTATCGCCTTCTCGTCGTGATGATCACCACCCCGTTGGCTCCCTTGGAACCGTACATCGCCGACGCGGCCGCCCCCTTCAAGATCTCGATCCTCTCGATGTCGTTGGGATTCAGATCGGAGATGCGGCCGGGCAAGGACTCCTGTCCCCCCGTGACGGTAGCCGCACCGCTGGCGATGGAGGCGTTGCTCACAATGACGCCATCCACGACGTAGAGGGGGGAAGTCGCTCCCATCAGCGTGGTCACCCCGCGGAGCGTTAACTGCAGGTCTCCACCGGGCACACCTGAGTTGTACTGAATGTCCGCTCCGGCAACCTTGCCCTGCAGCGCCTGTTTGATGCTCGCAGCCGGAACCTTGTCTATGTCGCCGGCGCGCACAGTCGTCGTTGAAGTCGCGCGATTGGCGCGGTCGTCTGGGCTTCCGCTAATGACGATCCCCTCTACCTCGACAATGTCAGGGATGAGACTGACGAAGGCCGTTTCTTGCGACGCCGAAACCGTGACCGTGTGGCGTCGGTAGCCCTGACTCTGGATGATCATCGTCACGTCCCGCAGCGGTACGTGGAGTACGAACACGCCGTCGGGTCGCAGATGGTCTCGTACGGACGTACCTTTGATCGACACCGAGCCCACGGGGACGGGTCTCTTGGTGCGCGCGTCGATTACCCGCCCACTCACTGTTCGCGTCTGGGCCTCCGCGGTGGAAACCCCGACTCCCAACATCCCAATCGCGACCAACATGTTCCAGCTACGCATGGGTCTCCCCTGGCGTCGCTCCTTCCATCAAGTTAGCGCGGAATCTCCAGAAGAACCAAAAGAGGACCCCCCGCAGCGCCGGAGCGCTGCGGGGGGAAGTTGAGGTTTGACGGGCGGTCACCTGTCCAGCCGGTGCCGCAGCGGAGTTAGCATCCCGAGCTCGGCGGAGGCACCCTCGCGTCACACTCCCCCACGGGGAACGGGAACAGCGAAGGCAATTGCAATCCGGCAACCTGATCGTCCGCCGCCAAGTCAGCGAGCCGCCCGTACCGGCGCATGTCGATCCAACGGTGGCCACCCTCGAACAGGAGCGAATAGCGCCGTTCGTACAGCAGGGCATCGATCTGCTCGCTGGCGGTCATGGTGGCCAGGTCGATAGGTGCGAGTCCAGCCGCCGCGCGAATCAGGTTGAGGTCGGCGCTGGCCGCCGTCAAGTTTGCGGCGCCCCCGATTGCGATGTTCGCTTCGGCCCGCAGGATGATCAATTCCTCGTTGCGAATGATCGGGACCGCTGCATCCGCGCTGTTGTATAGGTTGAACGCCAGGTCCGACGAGAGCCCCAAGGTCGCCTGGTCGGTTGCGGTGGGAACGCTACGCAGCTTATCCACGAACCGCTGATCAGGTGTCACGCCATCGGTCTGGACCTGGGCCGCGGTGCGGATAGCCACGTTGGCCAGGATGATGAGACCCGAGGGATCGAAGATCGAGTTCACGGCATCGCCCGATCCCGTCCCATAGCTGTAATAGACACCCAATGAGAACGGGGCCGCGTCATCCAGAAACGAATCCCCCAGATTCGTCAGAGCCGTCGCGAAGTTTCCCTGGTAGACATCGACCCGGGCTCGGAGAGCGCGATTGAATTGGCGGAACGTGGCCGGGGTGTCGAACCCGGCAAACCCGCTCGGGAACGACAGGTCGCTGGCGAAACTGGCTCCAGCACTGCCCAGATCCGCGTCCCCTGCGTCGAGCAGAGACTCGATGGTCGAGTACACCGTTGCCTTGTCTACAATGGGTTCCGGATCGCCCGTGGGATCCGCCGCCACGGTTACCACCGCGCCATTGTCATCGTGCGTGAGGATGACCTGCAACAGGAACAGCGCCTGGAACGTCTTGGCGACACCCCGAATGCCGTTCTTCTCCGCATCGGGCATGGTCTCGAGCGCGTCCAGGGCGTTCAGCACGATGTCGGCCTCGCGGAACCCTCTATACGGAGTCACCCAGAAATTACCGCCGAATGCGCCGTTGCCGCCGTCCAGCGGGTCGCGCAGGAGCTCGGTGATGAAACGGGGATCCGCCGCGTCGAAGTTGAAGGACTCGCGTCCGATGATGCCCAAGTTGGAGACCCAGCCCGCGCGGGCCGCGATCCCGGTACGGGCGCGGATGAAGAGCCCTTGCGCGGCCGTCACAACGGCCACGCGGCTTGCATCGTCCCCGGTCAGCTCGTCGATGCTGGGATTGTTGAAGTCTGGTACCGTCAGATCCTTGCAGCCGTTGACGGCCAGCATCCCCAAAAGCAGGGGCAGTGCTCGATATGCTTTCATGGTTCGATTCCTCTCTCGTGTCACCACGGGTCAGAAGCCCAGGTCGATGGAGAACCAGAAGCTCCGACTCGGTGGGAACGGAGCCACATCGATGTTTCGGCCGACTGCTCGGTTGCCGAAGTTGCTGACCTCGGGGTCCATGCCCCGGTAGCCGCTGAACGTGAACAGGTTGCGCCCGCTCAGGCTCAGGCGTGCGGTTTGGATCGCACCCCAGATGCTGGACACCAGCTGCGGGGGCAGCTGCCAGGCGATGGTCGCCTCGCGCACTTTGAAGAACGAAGCCTCCTGGATGTAGAGAACCGTGCCGTCGGCGCTGCTACCGAAGTTGGCGATGCGGTACGAGCCGCCGTCGTCTGCCTCAAAGTCCTCGGAATTCGCACCGGCGTCGTACAGCAGCTCAGTGAGGTTGACCACGTCACCACCCTTCTGCCAATCCGCGTGGACGAACAACGAGAAGGAACCCACTGCGACGTCATTGGTGATCCCCATCCGAAAGTCAGGATTCGCGTCGCCGAGCTGCCCGACTGGACCACCGTTCCCGGTGTTGCCGACGAGCTGGGTGACGGATTTGCCTTCCTCGATCCGGAAGGTTCCCAACCCAGTGCCGAACCCGGCGCTGGCCGGAACGAAGGCGGGCACGTCGAGCTGTGTGACCTTGCTGCGCGTCATGGCGAAGGTCGTTCGCAACAGCCAGTTGATGGTGGCGGTCTGGATCGGCACGATCCCTAGGGCCGCCTCAACGCCGCGCACCCGCAGCTTGCCACCATTGAAGATTTGCTGGGCGAAGCCCGACGACGGGGCGAGTTGACGGGTGAGGAGCAAGTCGCTGATGCTCTTCTGGTAGCCGGTGAACTCCACCGTGGCCCGGCCGTTCAGCAGCGTCGCGTCAACCCCTCCTTCGATCTCTCTCTGGCGCTCGGGCCGCAGGTCGGGGTCTCCAACGTTGCCCTGAACCAGGAGGCCGGGGATGCCTTCGACGTTGGCAGTAGCCGTCAGCGGGGTGAACTTCTGGCCGAATAGAGGCTCATTGCCGACCTCACCGTACGCAGCCCGGAACTTGATTTCGTCGAGGAACCCCCCGCTTGCTGGGAAGCGCAACGAGGCCGCCGCCTTGGGATACCAGAAGAGCTTGTCGTCCTCGCTGTTACGGCTCGTCTGATCGCCGCGAATACCGACGGTGAGGAGCAGCCGCTCGTTCAGGGTCAGCACTTCCTCCTGAAAATAGAAGCCGAAATCCTCCGAGCGCGTCCGAACCTCGTTGAGCGTGGGTTTGATTCCGGCCGCGATACTTTCCTGGCCGGCGACCTGGCCCTGATTCTGGATGCTGGCGCTCGAGAGGTCCCGGGTCGCATAGGTCACACCCGCCGACGAGGTAATGCTCGTTCCTCCACCCGCCGGGATGTAGGTGTGAATCACGTTCGTGTTCAAGTTGAGGAACTCGTTATCACTGTTGGTGACGAGGGACGTGCCGGGGAAACCGTCGTCGTCCTCAAATTGCAGATCCGGTGGGAAGAACAGATCGTTCTTCTGCTCGAAGAAGTCGACGCCACCCTGGGCCAACAACCGCAGCGTGTGATTGCCGGTCTGAATCGCGTCGAATTCCAGGCGCAACGATCCGATGAACCGCCACACGTCCTCGTCGTTCTTCATCTGCGCGATCGTCGCCAGCGGGTTGCTGCGCTCGAACGGGTTGTCGGGCCACGTGCCGTCGGAACGCTGGCGCAGGTCGACGATGTTCGGCGTGAACGCGAAGACCATGTATGGGCTTACGCCCGCGTTGTCGTTGTTGGTCAGTCCGCGCTGCGCCAAGGTGTGCACGGCGTTGGTGCTGACGCTGGCCCGCAACCGGTCGGAGAACTGCTGATCGACGTTCACCCGGACCGACTGTTTCTCGAACCCGGTATTCTGCATGATGCCTTCGTCGTTCTTCCACAAGGTCGACACAAAGTAGGTCGTGTTTTCGCTGCCACCGCTGGCGCTGAGTTGCGTCTCGTACGAGAGGGCGTTACGGCCGGCGAGTGCTTCTTCGTGATCGAACGTCTGGCCCGGCGTAAAGCCCACGGCGGCCGCGGTCCCCGCCCCGCCCCAGGCGTCCACCTCGGCGGCATCCTCAAACGTGCGGAACCCAAGCTTCTCGGCCAGATCGAAGAACCCAAACCGCTGGGTCAGGTTCACCCGAGGCCGTCCTTCGCGGCCGCGCTTGGTCTGGATGATGACCACCCCGTTGGGCGCCTTGGACCCGTAGATCGCGGAGGCCGACGCGCCCTTCAGGATCTCGATGCTTTCGATGTCGTTGGGGTTGAGGTCCACCACTCGGTTGACCGCCCCATCCTGGTTCGACGCGTTCGAGCCTCCTGAAGCCCGCGTGACGGCATTCGTGTTGGACGCAATGGCCTCGTTGCTGAGAATGACCCCGTCCACGACATAGAGCGGTGAGTTCGCCCCGCTGATCGTGGACACGCCGCGAAGCTGGACCTGGGCACCGCCGCCGGGCGCGCCGGAGTTCGTGTACACGTCGGCTCCGGCCACCTTTCCCTGTATCGCGTGCTCTATGCTCTGGGCGGCCACCATCCCAACGTCGTCGCCACTGAGTGTGGCCACCGCGTTCGCAAGGTTTCGCCGTGAGATCTCGGTCGCTCGTCCAGTCACCACGACCTCGTCGAGCTTGAAGACGTCCGGTTCCAAGCTGACGTTCACGCTGCTCGCGCCCGTCGCAAGCGTCGCAACGGCCCGCTTGAAGCCGATACGCCGGAACAACAGCCGGACCTGGCCGACCGGGACGCCAATGTTGAATGATCCATCGGCGCGCGTCTGGGCCGAGATCGTTGTCCCCGCCACTGAGACAGCGACGCCCTCGACCGGTGCGCTGGTCACGGCATTGGTGACCAGGCCGGTCACCACGCGCGTCTGCGAGTGGGCCGCACCTGCCCCGAGGCCGAACAGCAAACCCACGAGTACGACACACTTGGATCGCATAACCCATTACCTCCTGCGGGAGTTGTCGACGTTGCCGGCTTATCCATCGCGCCGGTGACCCTTGGTTGGAGGAGGTGGTACACCGGCGCCATTGCGCCATTGAGGAGGTCCCATATTGTGGCTCGCTTGCCACGTTGGCAAGGGCGGCGCTGGCTGGAATCGTGTTAAGCGCTTGTGGGGAAAGGTGTTACGTGTGATTGCGGGGCTGCGGCTCACTGTCCGCTGCTTGCTTCTCTGAGACGGACAAGACGGTCTTTGTCAAAGACGGTCCGCGGACCAAGACGGTCGAAGACGGTCTAGGAGGATCGTTTCATTAGGACGGTCTGGCCGCCGATGGCTGATGGCCGATGGCTGATGGCCGATGGCTGACGGCTGATAGCTGACGGACGATGACTCGTCTACCGCTCCGTCTCACTTCTCGATCCCGCCGCGCGTCGCTGCGCTTCGGCGATCTGTGCCGGCTGCATCTGCTGCGTTAGGTCGTCCAATGTGCGAGCGGCACTCACCGATGCGTCACCGCTCTCGGCGTCAGCCGCAACGTGCAGCCACTGGTATGCCTCAACGAGATCTTGCGGTACGCCTTCGCCCAACGCATACAACACGCCCAGGTTGTGCTGGGCCTCGATGACACCCTGTTCGGCCGCACGGCGGTACCACTCTGCCGCCTTTGCATTATCCTGGGGTACCCCGCGCCCAATGCGATACATGGCGCCGAGACAGTACTGGGCTTGCGAATGACCCTGTGCCGCCGCCTCGCGATACCATCGCACCGCTTCACTCGGATCCACCACGACGCCGTCACCCGACGCATAGAACATCCCAAGGTCGTGCTGCGCGTCGGCCA
>JAOTWK010000214.1 GCA_029862935.1 Gemmatimonadota bacterium
ACCCGCACGCTTGGCCACGAGGGACGACAGGATGTTCGTCTCGTCGCTCTCGGTGAGCGCCACGAATCCGTCTGCCCCCCCGACGCCCTCGAGCTCGAGCAGCTCCACGTCGGTCGCGTCGCCATGCAGCACCAGCACCCGCTCGAGTTGCTCGGCCAACTCCTGCGCGCGCTGGCGGTCACCGATCAGCATGGTCGTCTGGAGTCCGTAGAGCGGGAGCAACCGCGCGAGATAGTACGCTTCGGTGCTGCCGCCCGTGATCATCACACGCTTCATGCGTGTCTTTTCGTGTCCGAGCAGCTCCAGGGAATGTGCGATCTCCTCGCTCTTGGCCGCGACGTACAAGTGGTCGCCGGCGCGGATCTCCGTCCGGCCCGAGGGGACGATCGTCACTCCGTCGCGCTCGACCGCCACCAGGAGAATCGGCCGGTCGCCCTCCGACTCCGCCAACTCCATGAGTGTCTGCCCGACGATAGGGGCGTCCTCCGGCACCACAAAGCCCAGCAGCTGCACGGCCCCACCTGCGAAGACCGCGACGTCGGTGGCCGCCGACGATTGCAGCAGGCGCATCGTTTCGAGTGCCAGCTCTCGCTCGGGATTGATCAACACGTCGACCCCGAACGTGTCCGGCTTGAGATTGCGTGCATCGCGGTAGAAGTCGGGGTTCGACACCCGGGCGATCTTGACGAGGCCGGGGACGGTTCGTGCACTCATGCACGACACCAAGTTCACCTCGTCCACGTTGGTGACCGCGAGTAGCAGCCCCGCTTTCTGGATACCAGCCTGTTCGAGCACGCCGGTACTCGTACCGCTGCCTTCGACCACCCCCACGTCCAGGTGATTGACGACGTAGTCCAGGCGCTGCATCTCGACGTCGACGACGACGACGTCGTGCTGCTGGTTTGAGAGACGTTCGGCGACGTGATAGCCTACTTCACCAGCGCCGACGACAACGATGTGCATGAACCCCTCAGGTCAAAGACGATTGGTCGTGCATCGGAGACGCGCTCGTGCGCGCAATTACGCGTCCGGATCACGCGGAGGCAAGGCCACGTAGCAAACCTTAAACGTGGCCTACGCGAGCACGCGTCCGATGACGTCCGCGGCCCACTCGACATCAGCGTGGGAAACGTCGAGGTGGGTCACCGCACGCAGCCGGCGCGGACCGAACGGCACGAGCATCACGCCATGCTCAGCGAGCTTGGGCAGCACCGTGTCGGCCGAGTCTCCCGACCGCACGAGATCCAACATCACGATGTTCGTGTCGGGCGGAAGGGGTGCAATGGCAGTATGGTCTCCGAGCCGCTCCGCAAGCAAGCTAGCATGGGCATGATCCTCCGACAGGCGCGTCAGATTGTGCTCCAACGCATACAACCCAGCCGCGGCGAGGATCCCCGATTGCCGCATTGCCCCGCCGAATCGACGGCGCACCTCCCACGCCGAGTGGATCAGGTCGGCGCTTCCCGCAAGGCAACTCCCGACCGGACACCCCAATCCCTTGGACAGCGAGACCATGACGGTGGCCGCGCCCTTTGTGAGACGCGACGGCGCCGCATCGAGGGCCGCCGCCGCGTGCCACACCCGCGCCCCATCCAAGTGCAGGGGCACTCCTCGGTCGGCGGCCAGACCCGCAATGGCATCCCAGACGTCCAGGGGCATCACTTTGCCCCCGGCGGCATTGTGCGTGTTCTCCGCGCACACGAGGCTGATGCGAGGGACATGGGGTGACACCGGACGCCACGCCGCGTCGACGTGCTCGGCGGTGAGCACGCCATCGTCGGTCGTGACCGGACGGATCTGCGCTCCGCTCAGCCCAGCGACCCCGGCCATCTCGTAGTGCACCAGATGTGCGTTGGCCTCTAGGATGACTTCGGTGCCGGGCTCCGTGTGCAGCCACACGGCAACCTGGTTGGCTTGCACACCCGATGGAAAGAACAGTGAGGCCTCGAACCCCGTGAGATCGGCAATCCGCTCTTCCAGCCGGCGGGTCGTCGGATCACCGTCCAGCACATCGTCCCCGACGTCCGCCGTGGCCATGGCCTGACGCATGGGTGCCGAGGGCCGCGTCACCGTGTCGCTGCGCAGATCCACCACCCGATCAGCGTGCATGCCATGCCTCCCACCGCGAGTTCTCGTGCATTACGCTAACGTCGCTCGTTGCTCTCGCTGGCGACGCATGAGATCGTAGGTCTCAGCCACTTCACTCCCGACGAGAAAGACCACGGTCATCGCGTACACCCAAGCGACGAGGAGGAGCACTGCAATGGCGTTGGCATTGGAGATGAGACGGTCGATCGTCAGGAACTCCGTCAGGTAGAGGCTGTACAGCTTCTTCGCAATCTCGTACCCGAGCGCGGCGACCGCCGCCGCCACGATCGCCGTATCCCATGCCATGGTTCGGGTGGGTGCGGCCTTGTAGACGAGAAAGAACAACGCGACGCCGAGGCCATAGGTCCACAGACCGATCACGAACCGCCCGATCCACGGGTCATCGGCGAACCGCAGCGTGAGGACCGCGTTGGCGACGAGGAGCACGAGCGTGGCGACAACCAACGCCAGGTCGACCGCCTTCCCGTAGAAGAACGGTCGCGTCTCATGGGTGTCGAAGACTTCGTTGAGTGCGGCTCGAGCCGTCCCGAAAAACCGCGTGGCGAAGTACAAGAAGAGCGGAACACCGACGATCGAGAGTTGGCTGCGACTGTTGACGACTCCGGCAATCAGGCCCTCTGCCCGACGGATCGGACCTTCACCCCCTTCGACGCGTTTTGGCAGAAGCTGGTCGAGCAGGGCGAGCACATCACTTGTCGCCGCTTCCTCACCGGCGTGGACGAAGTACCCCAAAGCCGCGAGGAGCAGGAGCGCGAAGGGAACCAACGCGAGCAGTGCGTCGAAGGCGAGGGCACTGCCGAGAAAGAGAATGTCGTCTTCGTACGCCCCCACGAACACACGACGCACGAAACCAACCGGCGAGAATGCCCACCCACGGCGAGGCGGGGCCTGCACGATTATTGGTGACGCCGTGCCTAGACGGACTCTTCCTCGTCCACGTCAGCCACGTTGACCTTGGCCGCCCGCGCATCGGCGAGACGGCGATCGAGCTCGTCGCGCGCCGAATGCACGGCCGCTCGACCAGCCTTCACCGCATCGCGCGCTCCCGCCCTCTTCTCGTCGAAGGTGTGGCGCGCGGTCTTGAGCGTCTCCTCGACGTGGCCGCGTGCCTTATCGTAGCCATCTTCGATTCGGTGTCCCAACTCCTCGGCGCGCTCCTGTGCGTCGTCGCGAAGCTTCCGACCCCGCTCTCGAAGGGCCTCGCGCGTTTCTTCACCGCTCTGCGGCGCCAGCAGGAGCGCAGCGCCAGCTCCCACCAACAAACCCACCAGGAACCCTCCGAACCCACCACTCGACTTCTCAATTATGATCACCGGTTTGTCATCTCGAACGTGTGCCATGGTGCCTCCTTACCCCGATCCCGCCCCCGATTCAAGGGCCTGTGCGCAACCCGACCGAGTCGCCAACACGCAATCTACCACCTCTCAAAATACCCGTCAAAACGCGACGACCAGTCCGTCGCAGGCCGGCGCGATACCCGCTGGGAGCCGCGACTCGAGCTCCGTATGCAGGTAGCGGTGCGTCAGGTGCGTCAGGAACGTCTGGCGGGCACCGATACGCTGTGCGAATGCCACAGCCTCCGGAATGGAGAGATGCGTGGCGTGCGGCTTCTCGAACAACGCGTTGACCACCAACACCTCGACTCCCTCGAGCGCCGCGACCGTCCGTGCCGGCACCTCTTTGGCATCGGTCAGGTACGCCATCGGTCCCACGCGATACCCATACACCCTGGTCCCGCCATGATCCGCCTCGAGCGACAGCACGGTCGCCCCCGCAATCATCATCGTTTCGTAGGGGGCGACCGCACGCGGGCGCAACTCGGGCTTGCTCGTTCCCGGCGGCGGGGTCACTCCAGCGTCGAAGATGTACCCGAACCGCTGCGTCAGTTCTCCAATGGTCTCCGGCGGCCCATACACCGGTACCTCACCACCACGCACAGACATTGCCCGGAGATCGTCGATTCCGGCCACGTGATCCGCGTGGTCGTGCGTGAACAACACGGCGTCGACGGTCCCGATGCCCGCGCGGACAAGCTGTAACCGCAGCTCTGGGGGCGTGTCGATCAGCAATCGCGGCCCACCATCGAGCTCCACCACCGCCGCCGTTCGCGTGCGCCGATCCCGAGGATCCCCGGACACACACACCCGACAATCACAGCCAATGACCGGAACGCCAAAGGACGTGCCGGACCCGAGAATCACCAGTCTCCCGGTCAGCGGTCCGCCTGAGCTGGACGCCTTCTGAGGCACTCAGTCCTCGTTTGGCACCGCGACCCCCAGGCCGCGGGCAAGCTGAGCCAGCGCATCACCGGCCGCGGCGGTCCACGAGATCGCTGCGAGAGGAGTGAGCGGCGTCGACTGGGAGTTGATTTCGACGACGGCCGCACCGCGCGCTGCTGCCATTTCCGGGAGGGCCGCAGCCGGGTAGACGATGGAGGAGGTCCCCACCACGAGCAACGCGTCACACCGACCCACTTCCTGCGACGCGCGCTCATAGACGCCCGGAGGGAGCGACTCGCCAAACCACACGACGCCAGGACGGATCGGACTGCCGCAGACCGCACACGAGGGCGGCTCCACCTCCCCGCTCTGGGGAATGTCCAGGTCGTTGAGCGCACTCGCGTCGAACGGATGACCTGCGTCGAAACAGCGGAATCGCTCCAACGAGCCGTGGAGTTCGATCACGTCATTGCTCCCGGCGCGCCGGTGCAGTCCGTCAACGTTCTGGGTCACGATGGGATACCCGCCCAACGCGGCAGCCATCGACGCCAGCGCAACGTGGCCGCCGTGCGGTCGGACCGCGCGCACGAGTTGGTAGCGCCACAGGTACCACCCGAACACACGACTCGGTGCCCGCTGGAACGCGTCGGCCGTGGCGAGCTCCATGGGGTCGTATCGAGACCAGAGTCCTTGCTGTGGGTCCCGGAATGTCGGGACACCCGACTCCTGAGACATTCCGGCCCCCGTCAGGACAACGACTCGGCTGGCCGACGACAGTATCTGCGTGATTCGATCGGCCTCCGAGTTCATCGCCTTCTCCACATGAATCCACGTTCCCACAATGTGTCCACAGACGTTTTCAATATACGTGTGGGAGATCGGGCGCGAATGCAACCGCTAGAAGAGCAGCTCGATGCCGAAGCGCAGGAGCCGTGGTGACCCGTAGTAGAAGAGCGGCTGTGCGATGTCCCGCGCCGCGCGCTCGAACAGGGGTAGGAGTTCCGCACGCCCACTCACGAGCCCATCGCCGTTCGCGTCTGCCCACGCACGATAACGCGGAGATTCATAGGGGATCGCATGGGGATTTGCCAGGTACGCAGACTCCGCCATCGCCGCAATCTGGCCGTCGGTGGCCGCCGGGTCGCCGCTGTCACGGCGCACCGCCACGACATTGCGCCGAGCCAGCACGTTGCGAACGTCGGCGAACAGCCCGAGACGCCAGCCTCCGACACGCAGGAGACGACGAATCAATAGATCGAGGCGTTCCTGGTGCGGCAGGCGTTGGCTGTTGGGAAGTCCAATGAGAGAGTCACCAGTGACGTTCGTCTGCGTGAACGGCAGCCCGGAACTCCACCGGCCCACCACACTGGCCTCGGTACCTGCAAGCACCGACCCCAACGCGCGTGGCACCCGGACGCGTCCGACGACTACGATCGCGTGCCGGCGATCGAAGTCGAGAGGGAACTCGACCGTCGCCGGGATGATTGTGTCTCCCAACGGGGTGATTTGCAGGCGGCGATACAGATCGCGGGCATTGGTCGCGGTTGCGGTCGCGTGCTGCAGCACATAGGTCACGCGCCATCCAAGATGGTCCCGAAGCTCCCGCTCCACCGAGACCTCGAGCCCCTTTACGTTCCCGAAATCGGCGTTCCCAAAAATGGCGCTGTCGGGATCGACACCCAGGGGAACGGAGGCCACGAGTCCGTCGAGCCGCCTCACATACGCACCAACTCGAAGACCGACGCGAGACGCCAGCCGAGCACGCACCTGGAGCTCGTACTGGGTCGCCGTCTCGAAGCCTAGTCCGGGATTCCCTCGTCGAAAGCGACCCGTGCGAACCGTATCATCGAACGCTCCGTCCACGAGGTACTGGAAGTCGGGTGGTTGTGCGTAGCGCCCCCAGCTGGCGACCACGATCGCGGGACCCAGCGCCGTGGATACTGCCAGACGAGGACCGAGCGCGAGTTTCATACCCGACACGCCATTGCCTGCGCGTGAACGACCGTCGAACGCGTCCGCCCGCAGACCAGCCGTCACAGTGACGTCCGTCGTCCGCTGCTGCAGTTCGATGTATCC
>JAOTWK010000163.1 GCA_029862935.1 Gemmatimonadota bacterium
TCTCCGTAGCGCTGCCTCCATGATCGACCGGACGGATCGTCAACAATGAGACTCAGTCGGCTCGAGCTGTCGGGCTTCAAGTCCTTTGCAGACAACGTTGACCTGCACTTCGGCGACGGGGTGATCGCGGTCGTCGGCCCGAACGGGTGCGGCAAGTCCAATATCTCGGACGCCGTGCGCTGGGTCCTCGGCGAACAGCGTGCGCGCCTACTGCGCAGTGCGCGTATGGACGAAGTGATCTTTCAGGGATCCGTAAAGCGGCGCCCGATCAACATCGCTGAAGTCTCGCTCGTGTTCGACAACTCCGATGGGGTCCTGCCCGTCTCCTACCACGAGGTCGTCATCACTCGGCGGTTGTCCCGCAGCGGACAGAGTGAATACCTCCTCAATCAAACACCGGTGCGACTGCGGGACATCATGGACGTCCTGCGCGGGACCGGCCTGGGCAGTGATGCCGGCGTCGTAATCGAAGCACAGATGATCGACCGTCTGCTCTCGGAGCGCGCCGAGGAACGGCGCTCGCTGTTCGAAGAAGCCGCCGGGATCGGCCTGTATCGAGACCGCAAGGACACGACTGAACGACGGCTCGACCGGACGGCAGCAGATCTGCAGCGACTGGCCGACGTGATCTCCGAGGTCCAGACACAGGTACGCAGTCTCTCACGCCAGCGTGGGAAGACCGAACGCCATCGCCGGTTCACCGAGGAACGCTTTGCCATTGTCATGACGCTTGCCCGTCGCGAGCTGGCGGAATTCGAAACTCGGCACGCCGCGCTGCGAGAACGACGGGAGGTGTTGCGACGAGAAGTGCCAGCGGCACGCGACGCCGTCGCTGAACGGCAGCGGATCCGGCAACAACGAGCCCAAGAGCGGTCCGCGGCCGAAACGCGGCGTACCGAGCTCGAGCGGCAACTCAACGAGGCTCGCATCGAGATCGAGCGGCTCGAGCGCGACTCGAGTGTGGCAGTCGAGCGCCTGCAGGCGGCAACAGATCGGCGAGCGAAAGCCAGCGAGGAACGCACACTCGCTGAGGCGAGGGTCGAGCAACTGACCCGTGAGTTCGAGACTGCCAACGAAGAACGCATGGCCGCCGAATCGGCACACGGCTCAGTCCAGACCGAGTTGAACCTGCGGACCGCCAGCGAAGAAGAAACCCGCACCAACATGCAGCAACAGCGGTCGACGGTTCGCGAGCTCGAGGAATCTCAACAGCGGCTTGCCGAGTCGTTGCGTGCCCTTGCGGGCGAACGCGGGGCGCTCACCCGTGATGTGGAGGAACTCGGTCGTCAGGAAGCCGATGTGCGCGACCGTCACTCAACGGCGACCATGGAGCTCGACGCGACACGAACCGAGCTCAGCGAGTTGCGCACGCAGGCTTCCGAGCGAGAGCGAGAGGAACGCGAAACAGGTGCCGCGCTCGAGCGCGCGCGCCACAGCGTTGCGGCCGCCCGCGAGCACGAGGCGGCGGTGCGCATCGAGCGGCGTGAGATCGAAGAGCGTATTGCCCACAGTACGGCGCGGCGAGAGGTGCTCGCGGAACTCGAGCGCAAACGTGAGGGATTCGCGCCGGCAGTGCGAGCGCTCCTTCGGGATACGGAGCGTTTTCGTCAGGGCGCGATCCTCGGCCCACTCAGTGACTTCGTCCGCACCGTATCGAGCGAGGCACCACTCGCCGAGCGACTGCTCGGCGATTGGCTTCAAGCGGTGCTGGTCCGAGACGCCGGTGCCGTGGATGAAATCCAGCGCTGGCACGCTGATGCACGTCCGGGTCCGCTCATCCTGCTGCCAGTCGATCCGGGACCGCTCAATGCATCCAGCACACTGAGCGAACCGGCGCTCGACGTGTCACCTCCGGGCCGTGCCTGGGTCAGCGCCTTGCTCGAGGGGCATCGGGCGACTGATACCGCGGGGTCGGTGATCCGCCGATCGAACGGGGCCGTGTTCCTTGCAGGACCGCAGACGGCTGGTCCGCTCAGTCGTCGGGCCGAGCTCGACGAATTGGAGCGTGAGTTGGAACAGGCGGGCTCCAACCTTCAGCGCCTGACGGCGGCAGCCACAGCCGCCGCGAGTGCACACGTAGCAGCTGAAACGGCGCTGCAGGAGGCAACGGAGCGGAGTGCTCAGGCGCGCGCGGGTCTCCGAGAAGCGCAGGGGGCCGTCGACGATGCGGCTCGTCGGGTGCAGCGCGCCGAACGTGAGCACGGCGAGGCCGCACAGGCCGTCGAGCGTATCGCCGAGCTCCGGAGCGCCCAACAGGCCAGGCTCACCACGGTCCAGGAGCAGTTGCAGGCAGACGAGGCGGAGCGACAGCGTCTCGCCGAACAATTGACGGCACAGCAATCCGTGCGCGTCGATCTCGAGGCGGCCCAGGAGGCGGCCCGTGAGCGCCGAGTCCAGTGGCAGGTCGAAGAGGTCCAGGTCTCCGCGCAACTGACCGCCGCACTCGACCGAGAGACGCGAGCGACCACAGCGCTCAAAGAGGCCAACGCAACGATCCAACGGCTGTCGGCCGAACTGACTGACATCGAGGCGACGAGAACGACGCTCACCGATCAGCGGACCCAGTGGGGCGACACGCTGGAAGAGCGGCAAACGGCCGTCAAGGAACTGGACAGCGCGGCCCGAGCCGCCACCGCCGCCCTCGAAGGCGCCGAGCGGGCACTGAGCGAGGCGGACACCGCGCTGGATGACGCCCGGCAGCAGCTCGAGCAGGCGAGCGAGGAATCACATCGGGTCGAGCTCGAAGCGACGGAAGCCGAGGGGAGACGGCGCAGTCTGATGGAGCGCATCGAGGCGGAATGGCACAAGCCACTCGATGCCCTGCTCAAGGAGGCCGAGCCCGTCGAAGGCGGCACCGACGTTCTGCGCACCGAGGCGCAGCGGCTCGAGCAAGAACTTGAGCGTATCGGCCCGGTGAATCTCCTCGCGGTCGAGGAATACGCCGAGGAGCAGAAGCGGCTCGACTTTCTCGAGAGTCAGCGCGACGACCTCGTCGCGGCACGTGACTCGTTGAATCAGGCATTGCGGGAAATCGAGTCGACGGCTCGAAAGATGTTCCTCGAGACCTTTGACGCCATTCGAGAGAACTTCCACTCGGTGTTCCAGACGCTGTTCGAGGGTGGGGACTGCGAAGTGCGTCTGGCGGACGACGCCGATCCGTTGGGCAGTGACATATTGATCCAGGCCGCCCCGCGAGGGAAGCGAATTCAGCGGATCCACCTGCTCTCCACGGGTGAGCGCGCGCTGGTGGCGACGTCACTGCTCTTTGCGATCTATCTCACGAAACCGGCACCGTTTTGCCTGCTGGACGAAGTCGACGCGCCCCTGGATGACTCCAACGTGATGCGCTTTGTTCGCCTGCTCGAGGAGTTCAAGGCCGACACGCAGTTCATCGTCATCACCCACAACCCCCGTACCATGCAGGTCGCCGACTCCGTCTACGGCGTCACCATGCAGGAACCCGGCGTCTCGTCGATTGTCGGCGTCCGCCTCGGCGAGGTCGAACCTTCGTTCGCTTGAGGCGTTTCCCCTTCATTCTCGGTCTCTTCGCGGCCGGCGTCGCGCACGCGCAGGAGCCGACTGTCTCCCCCCAACTCGACCAGCTCCTCATCCGCGATTCGGCGGTCACCGTGTGGTTTTTCGGCGTCCGCAGCCAGCCACTCGATAGCGTGGTGGAAATCGTCGAACGTTTGGGGGGAACCGTGCGGCATCGCAGCCGCTGGCTTCACGCCGTCTCCGCAACGATCGCGAGCGACGCCATCGCAGGCGCCCGCACGCAATCGGGGTTCAGGCACCTTCAACCGGTCGCTCGCGTGCGGGCAACACCGGAGCCTGAGACGACTGCACCGGCAGCAGGCCCGGCATTCGTCACCGCGACGCTCGACAGCGTGTACGGTCCGTCGGCGATGCCAGTGCGACAGTTGAACCTGTATCCGCTCGCGTCACGCGGCGTCCGGGGCGGCGGCGTCACGATCGCCGTGTTCGACACCGGGTTCGAAACCGAGCACCCTGCGTTCGACTCGGCGTCGGTCGCCGCCCAATTCGATTTCGTGTTCAACGATTCGGTCGTGCGAAACGAAGCCGGTGATGCCCCAACTGCGTCGGCGCATGGGACCGAAGTGTGGTCACTCCTCGCCGCGAACCTTCCAGGAGAAATCGTCGGGCTTGCCCCGGACGCGGACTACTTGCTTGCCAAGACCGAGGACGTCCGATCGGAGACACGCATCGAGGAAGATCACTGGGTCGCCGCCATCGAGTGGGCGGACTCGCTCGGAGCCGATATCGTCACGTCCAGCGTCGGGTACGTGTCGTTCGATGCCGGCTTCAGCTACGGGCCGGGCGATTTCAATGGCGACATCGCTGTCACGACGATCGCCGCCGATTCCGCCGCAGCTCGAGGCATATTGGTCGTCAACTCCGCGGGGAACGGCGGTCCGGCATTCCGCTCGCTCATCACGCCAGCCGACGGAGACTCCGTGCTCGCCGCCGGGGCCGAGGACTCACTCGGCAATCTCGTGTCCTTCAGCTCGCGCGGCCCCACCGCCGACGGGCGTCTCAAACCGGATCTTACGGGACCAGGGTTGGCGGTATACGTGGTCAACCCGTTCGCACCGACCGGCTTCTCTCGAGCGTCAGGCACGTCGTTCAGCGCACCGCTCCTGGCCGGCACGGCGGCGCTTTACCGCGAGCTGCATCCCCAGTTCACGGCGGTCGAGGTCATCAGCGCCCTGCGGCGCACGGCCACCAATCGCGAGCGACCCGATTCCAGTCAGGGCTGGGGACGGCCCGACGGCGCCGCGGCGGCGTTCTTTCCCGTAGGCATCGTCGTGACGACTCCGACGGACAGCGCCCTGATGAGCGTGACCCCCACATTCGACTGGATGACACCGTTCGTGCCGGCAGTCGCTGGGCCGGTGACCTATCGATTGACTGTGGCACGGGATTCGACCCTCGCGGACGTCGTGCTCGATTCGGCAACACCCGCGACGTCGATCGTGCTCTCCACCGCCCAACCACCGAATGCGGTCCTGTGGTTCACGATTACGGCCGTCGGAGCCGATTCGGTGAGGTTCCGCCTTCCCGTTGCCGGCCCCTTTGTGATCCCTGAGTGGACGACGCTCACGTTTCCGGATGCGCCTGGCGGGATCACGATTCGCGAACTGCGACCACAGTTCGAGTGGAGCTCGCCTGGCGTGTCGAGCCCGCCAGGACCCTTCACCTACGATCTCCGGGTGATCCGAGCCGATGACGGCGGGATCGAGTTGGACGTGCGCGACCTCACGGAGCAGCGCTACACCCCACCCCGGGACCTGGAGCGGAATACGCCCTACCGCTGGCGGGTCACGACGAGGCTGGGATCCGACAGCGTTGTCGTCGAGAGCCAAGCCACGTTCCTCATCATCGACGACTCGGCTCCCTCGGCCACCCTGCTGTTTCAGAACTTCCCGAACCCGTTTCCCAACGTGGCGAGCGGTGGAGCCACCACCTGCATCTGGTTCGATTTGGCGCAGACCGGCTCGGTCTCGTTGGACATTCTGGACATCCGGGGGCATCTCGTGCGGAATCTCGTGCCCGGCGACGCGTTCGGCACGCCGCTGCCGGCCGGACGCTACGGGCGGCCGGCAGTCGGGGGCACTGGGAGCTGCGACCCCCGGCTCTCGTGGGATGGACGAGCGCGCGACGGCTCGTTCGTTCCCCAGGGGATCTACCTCATCCGACTGAAGACCCCGGACAGCATCTTCTTCAAACGGGCCGTCTACAGGGGACCAGGCTCCTAGCATGCGTGTCACGGTCACGACTCTCGGTACGGGAACCGTGGCACCGCAGGCCGACCGTGCAGCAGCCGCGCACTGGGTCGAGACCGGCTCCGTCCGACTCCTCCTGGACTGTGGCGCTGGCACGCTGCAGCGGGCGGCCGCATTCGCCGTTCCCTGGCACACGGTCACGCACCTGGCGCTCACCCATTTCCACGTGGATCACTGGGGCGAGCTCCCGCATTATCTGTTCGCCCTCCGTTGGGGCATCGAGCCGCCGCGCTCGCAGCCACTCACGGTGCTCGGACCACGCGGTATGCGCACGAGACTCACGCTTCTCGCCGGTGCGTACGGCGACTGGGTCATGCAGCCCGAGTTTCCGCTCGAGATCGTGGAACTGGATCCGGGCAGACGGCACACGCTCGCGCCAGCAGTGTACCTCGATACACTGAAGACGCCCCACACGGACGAAAGTCTTGCCTACGCGGTGACTGCTGGGGAAAGCCGAGTCGTCTACACTGGTGACACGGGCTATTCGGAGGAGCTGGCGGCATGGGCCGCTGACTGCGATCTCCTGTTGGCAGAATGCTCGCTACCGGAGGAGCGCGCTGTCTCGCTACATTTAACGCCTTCGCAGGCCGGCACGTTGGCCCGCGTGGCAGGGGCGCGCCGGCTCGTGTTGACGCACTTCTACCCGGTGTACGCGGGCGCCGACCCAGCAGCGATGGCCGCAGAAGCGTTCGGAGGCGATGTGGTTGCCGCGCGCGACGGCGATCGGTTTACCATCGGGGACTGACAACATCGGACGACACATGGCACAGCAGTACCGGCTGGCATCACGCACGTGGAAGGCGGAACCGACCGTCGTAGAGTTGCCCGGTGGCCTCACCATCGGCGGCCACGACGTCGTGGTGATCGCGGGGCCGTGTGCGGTCGAGTCGGAAGCGCAGATCCTCGAAACGGCGGGGGTGGTCCGGGTTGCCGGCGGGACGCTGCTCCGCGGCGGAGCGTTCAAACCGCGAACGTCCCCCTACGCGTTTCAGGGGCTGGGGCTCGAGGGACTGCGACTGCTCGCCAAGGCCCGTGAGGCAAGCGGGTTGCCGATCGTCACTGAAGCCATGGATGCCGAGAGCGTGCGGGTCGTTGCCGAGTACGCGGACATCATTCAGATCGGCTCTCGCAACATGCACAATGTGTCTCTCTTGCGCAGCGCCGCTCGCTCCGGAAAGCCCATCCTGCTCAAGCGGGGGATGGCCGCCACGATCCCCGAATTACTGCAATCGGCCGAGTACCTGCTCAATGAGGGCAACTGGAATGTGATTCTCTGCGAGCGCGGCCTCAGAGGATTCGACCCCACGACGCGGAACGTGTTCGACGTGGCGGCAATTCCCGTGCTTCGCGAGCTCTCGCACCTGCCGATCATCGCCGACCCGAGCCACGGCACTGGCCGGCGCGAAGCCGTGACGCCCGTCACGCGGGCTGCCCTCGCCGCAGGGGCCGACGGCGTACTCGTCGAGGTGCACCCGCATCCCGCCGCCGCGCTCTCGGACGGACGGCAGAGCCTGAACGCGGAGCAGTTCCGGTCGCTGATGGCAGACGTGCATCGCATGGCCGAGGCGATGGGACGGGGCGTTGCGTCTCCCCCTGCAGTGCCGGCACAGTCATGACCGCTCGATTCCTTGGCGCCGCGCTGCTCCTCTGCATCAGCCCGCTCCATGCACAGGACGCAGACACGGCGCTGCGCCGCGCTGAAGAGGCCTACCGTGCGCTTACTACGCTGACTGCCGACTTCTCCCAACTGATCGTGCATCCCATGCTGGGGGG
>JAOTWK010000164.1 GCA_029862935.1 Gemmatimonadota bacterium
CCACCGTCGCTGGATCACCGTGAGGGACCTGCCCAGGCCCTGAGCCGCGTCTTGCTGAACTTGACCACCAATGCCATCAAGTTCACGGAAGACGGCTTCGTAGAGATCGTTGCCAAAGATCGGGACTTGGAGACGATCGAGTTCTCCGTCCGAGACACCGGTCACGGCATCAGTCCCGACGCATTGGATACGCTGTTTCAGCCATTTCGACGTGCGACTGGGGGTGAGGGCCGGGCCTTCTCGGGCACAGGATTGGGACTCGCGCTCTGCAAGACCTTGGTCCAGGCCATGGGGTCTACCCTCGAGTTCGAGACCGGCGCGGATTGGGGCACTCGGTTCTACTTCCAGCTCGTCCTGCCCCCCCCAGAGCATTCATAGCGTTTCGCTTCCCTGTGGTGCGCCGCCCACATGAGGCGGAGAGCATCCACGGAAATCCTGCGGCACCCAACCTGCCCATCCGCCTTATTGTATTGTCCCCAAATCACTTAGGGGTCCGTGCGTCCGTTGTTCGATCCTCGCACGGCCCTTGCAACTAGCCTGGGGCATTGCACCGGTGTCGCGCCGTGTGCCAAGCACGCTAACTGAAAGGTCGTCCTTTGACATCACCTGCCCTGCAAGAGCCGCCAAGGCGATTCCGTCGCGCCCCATACTGGGATCGCGGACGCCGCAACGAAGGGGCGGCACACATAGGGCTCATCACTCACGAGAGCATCCCGGATCGGATCCGACGCGGTCTCAATGTAGCGGTCGCCGCATTTGGCCTCATGGTGGTTGGCCCTGTCATGCTTGTGATCGCAGCCTTCATCCGACTGACGTCGAAGGGCCCGGTCATCTATAGCCAGACGCGGGTGGGCATCGACCGGAGAGCCCACCGTAATGCCCCCGAGAATTGCCGCCGGCAGTCAAACGCTGGCGGCCGCCCGTTCACGATCTACAAGTTCCGCACGATGCGTACCTCCAACGGAGACGGTGACGCGCAGGTATGGGCGAGTCCGGAAGATCCACGGGTCACGCCAGTTGGAAGAGTCCTTCGCAAGTATCGCCTCGATGAGCTGCCGCAGCTGATCAATGTGCTCCGGGGTGACATGAACGTCGTCGGACCGCGGCCCGAACAGCCAGCGATCTTCGCGCAGTTGCGGAACTCCGTGGACAGATATCACCGGCGCCAACAGGTGCTCCCGGGCATCACTGGCCTCGCGCAGGTGAGCCATCGATACGATACTTCGATTGACGACGTGCGGATCAAGGTGGACTACGATCTCGAGTACATCTCGCGGAAATCGCCAGTTCAAGATCTGAGGATTCTCGCCAAGACGATTCCCACCGTCGTGCTGAAGCGAGGCGCCTGGTAGATTGAAGGTTGTGAGGCACGGTTAGTTGGACTGGCAGAGCTCGAGAAGACGCCAGTCCCGGCGATCTCGCGGGACTGGCGTTATTGATACTGTCCAGACACCCCTGCAGACGCCGATGGCAGAGAGCCATGGCTAGGATTCTCGTCGCGGTATTTGCGGCCATCTCGTTCCGCAGCACCCGGCACTTCACAGACAGAGCGAGTTGATTCTCGAAGATGCGGATCGCAAGGGACCGCACGCCCGCGCCGCCGCCTCCCCGTGAGGGACCGGGTCTTGGAGACGCCGATCCCGGTCGGGAGCCCAACAGGCTGAGCGGACTGCTATCTCTCCCCGTGTACCTGGACGCTGTAGCGAGTTGGTGCGCTCGATTCTTGTCGCGGACGCTGGGCCGCACGATGCACGCCGCCGCCGTCGCCCTGGTCCTGTTCGTCGGCGCTGCAGCAGCCTACGTCGTTGACCATCCCGTTGTCGGAACTGTCGCGGCGATGCTCGGTCTCGCGGCACTTGGCAGGCGGGCGCTTGAAGGACTGCACGACTGGCGCCGACTGAAACGCGCTGTGGCCCGGAGGCGGCGCCCGAACAGCCGCCACCTTCCGGTTCGAGACGCGCTCCGGCGGCTCGGGCTGGATGACGCCCTGATCAAAGAAGTCCTGGCGCGAGCTGGCGAGAAAGAACTGACCATCGCTGAGCTCGACCAGAACAACCGCCTGCTTAGCCAGATCGGACCCATCCCGCTCTTCGCCGACACGCTCATCGGAAGGGAGAGCTTCCGCAAGCGCTTCCGAAACCGCACCCGGATCGTGCTCGCGTTCGGCACTCTAGCTGTGAGAAAGGACTACAGCTTGGTACGGCGCTTCGCGAACGAGGTTCGTGTCCTCGACGCTCTGGAAGATTTGGACGAGGTCCCCACGCTCTTGAACGTCGACGCGAGGGGACGGGTTGCGTACCAGACCTTCTTTCCCGGCAGGGATCTGGGCAGCATGTTGGCCGACGCGGGGGCCAGCGTTAGCGCGCAATATCAGCTGGGGAAGAAGTTCAAACGCTCACGCGAGCCGACGGACTGCGCCTTACGGGACGACGTCGTTCGCGCAGTGCAGAGAACCGTGGATCACAAGTTCATTGCCGCAATTCAGCGCCTGATTGTGGAAGTGCATCAGAGAGGCGTTCTGGTGCGCGATGTGAAACACGGAAACGTATTGGTCTGTGACGAGGGACCACGGCTGTGCGACTTCGATCTCTCGCACGTATTTGGGAAGAACGACGCCACGTCGACGCGCCTCAGGGCAGCGGAACGGGAGCGATTCAACTACCTGTTTGGCGGCCATCTACTGACCCCGGCCGGCTTCCGACGTGCGCTGGCATCCTGGATCGCCCGAAACCCCGATCTCCCGTACCCCGGGGTGTACTTCGGGAAGGGATACCGCTTCGGTGATCGGCTCACTGCCGAGGGGGGAACGGGCAAGTGGCTTCTCATCAGGCGTCTTCTGCCGCAATTCAGCGGTGGATGTGTCGTCGACGTATCCTGCGGGACGGGGGTCCCTCTGCTCGAGATGTTGCGGGCGGGTGCATCGAAGGTGTTGGCGCACGAACCGGATGAGCGGCTCGCTGAGTTGGCGAGCCTCCACCATCGATTCTTCGAGTTCGTAGACAATCGCGATTACGACTTCACGGTCACTCGCGAAGGGTTCGAATCAGAGCGTCAGAACGCACTGTTGGACGGTGTCGATGAGATCGCTCTCGTTACGGCGCTGCCCCACCCGTGTCCCTCTGGTGGCGGCGCATGGGAGCGGGCGATCGAACTCATCGGGCGTCACGCGACGCGGATCCGCCATGTGGCCATTGAGTGCGCCGGGGAGAGGCAGCAACTGGTGAACCCGAACCTGCGCGCTCCGGCAGTGGAAGTGGTGACCCGATGCCTCACGCGCCTTGGTTTCACCGGTCAGCGCACCGTGCGACTGCGGTTCGGTCCGAACCTGCTGGTGATGGGACGCCGAGAGAAGATTCACGGAAGGAGCGTCTGAAGCCGGTTCTTGGGGCGGGCCCGAGCAGGCATCTGCTCATCCGACTGATCTGAGACTACGCACTGGTCAGGATCCTCACCAACTCCTTTCGCCGCGGCTTCCCAGACGCCGTACGCGGAAGTTCGTCGACCTCCATCACTTGTCGTGGCCACTTGTACTCGGGCAGCACGCCTCGGAGATGCTTGCGTGCCGCTGGGAGCGCCGGCGCCGTGCCGCGGGGGAAACACGCGACCACCACCTCACCCCAGACCTCGTCAGGGACACCGACCACGACGCACTCGTGTACGCCGCTCATCGAGACGAGTGCCTGCTCGATCTCCTTCGGATGAACCCGGTACGCCCCCGTCTTGATCAGATCGCTTCGTCGGCCCGTGATGTAGATGAAGCCCTCTTCGTCGATTCGTGCTAAGTCGCCCGTCCACAGCTTACCATTCCGCAAGACCTCTCCCGTTGCCACCGCATCCTCCCAGTAACCAGACATGAGGTTCTCGCCTGAGGCGACAATCTCCCCCTCCTCACCTGCCTCGGCCCGGCGGCCGTCCGCCATCAGCACTTCGAGCGTCACGCCTGGCATGCCTTGACCAATGCTGTCCGGCCGGCGGTCCAGCTGTACGGGCGGCAGGTAGCTGAGGCGGGCCGCCGCTTCTGTCTGTCCGTACATCGGATAGACCTGCACGTCCGGCAATAGCCGTTGTAGACGGCGCAAGTTGGCTGGCGGAAGGGAGCCACCGGCGCAAGTCAGATAACGAAGCGTCCGCAGCGACTGCCCCTCGAGGCGGCCGCGCTTGAGCAGCAGCGCGAACGTGGAGGGAACTCCGCTGAACCCCGTGCACTCCCGTTCGCCGAGAAGGGTCGCGACCTGGGCCGGGAAAACCATATCACCCAGCAGTGCCAGGCTTCCACCCACACGACAGTGCGTCTGGAGCAACGAGTTCCCGTAACTGTAAACGAAATCCAGCACGACGCCGACACGGTCGGAGGAACCCAGCTCCAGGTACTCGACAATGCCAGACGTATTCGCCCGCAACGCCCTATGACTGAGCGTCACGCCCTTCGGCATACCCGTGGTCCCGCTCGTGTAGATGATCTGCGCAATGGAATCTGCGCTCCCCACGGCGGGGCCGCCGTAGCTTGTCGCACCCACGATCTCCGAGATCGGGGTCACCGTCGCCGCGCCCCCTCCCTCCCGCGGCCTGCCGTCCGTCACGCAGAGTGCGGGCCGACAACTCGAGACCACGTAATCGAGGGTCGCCCTGGGGGTCATGGGCTGCAGACCGACCACCGTTCCGCCGACGAGCAGCGTTCCGTAGTACGCCGCCAGGAAGTCCATGCCGTTGGGCAACAACAGCAGTACGCGCTCCGTCTCACTCACCCCGAGCGCACCGAGGCCTCCGGCAAACCGTCGCGCGCGGCTCAGCACGTCAGCATACGTGTGCACGGTCCCGACTTCTTCGATGAGGAATGGGGCGTCCGGTGTGCGGTCGGCCCAACCCAGCAGATCGTCGACGACGCGGCTCATGCCGAACGCTCCGGTCCTAGCTGCAGCGCCCCGGCCGGAAAGACCCCTGCCCTCGCACCTTCACCGTGCCGCTCTAACAATGCCCGCATCAGATCACCCCACTCACGAAAGTGGCAGTAGCCTTCCCAGTGTGTCACCCGGCAGTCCGCCTCCGAGATTCCAGGGGCGTACACGGACACATCCGCACCGTGGAGAAACCCCTTCGGTCTGACAGCCGGACGGTGGAGAGGCATGCCGGTGTCGAACAGCCCGTGGCGCCCTCTTCCCCCATGACATGCGGCCATGAGCACGACGCTCCCCTCTGGAGCCAGGAAGTGCATTCCCCCAGTTCGGAGCGGACTGTAGGCGTTCTCCGCCTGCAGGAACTCCCCATCCTTCGGATAGGCGCTGCACAATAGGATGTCGAAGCGATCAGACATCGGCGTGGTGTAGACCGTTCGCGCGCGTGCATGTGCCTTTGCATACGATTGCCCAGGCCGCCCATAAAAGACCTCGCGCAGACGGCGCCCCGAATCGACCAGACATGCGACCGAGAAGTGGAGCGGCAGGGCCGCTCCAACCCGCTCGATCTCCGCCCGAACCCGATTGCCCTTCACGCTGGCCACCCCACCCCCGAAGCCCATCATGGCAAGGCTGTGCAGCCACACGAGGACGTCCAACGAGGCGAGTCCCGGAAGGACGATCTTCGCGCCGCCCGAGAAGCCCGCGAAGGGATTCGGAATCATCGAGCCCAACCCAACCCGCAGATCCGCCTCCCAGAAACCGGCATCGATGCGCAGCGGGATCGCCCCCACCTGCATGCCGGTGTCGGCGAGCCTGCCGGTGGGGTCGTGCAGCCGCACCGTGAACCGATCGGCGACCCAATCGCCCACCTTGCGACGAATCCCCCTAGCGTCTGGTGGTCCGTGCGCACCAAGCGCCATCACGAGATCGATGCGCGAGTCCGGGACCCCCGCCTCCATCAGGCCGCCCAGCACCGTCTCGAGGACGGGAGCCAGCGGCGTCGGGCGGGTCAGATCTTCGATGGCGACGGAGACAGTGCTTTTTCCTTTTGCCTCTTCCCAAATCGCCGCGCGCAGACCCGCGAGATCGGGCAACGCTCCTGGGGGCCAGCCCGACATCTCGAGCAGTTCAACCGTCCAGTTCTCCGGAAACTCGAACCTCCGCTCCTCATGCCCATCTGGTGACCAGGCGCCCCAAGGAAGGGTCAGGTCCCGGCTCATCTACTTCCCGATTCGGACTGCCCTGTTTCGATCTTCCCCTGCACCAATGAGGCGATCGAGGTCGCCGTCTCGAAATTCTCTGGCATCAGATCCTCGTCCTCCACCTGAATGCCAAAGCTCTCCTCGAGGAAGCGAATCAGTTCCTCCATGCCCAGGCTGTCCACCAGGCCGCTGCGGATGAGCGAGGTGTCGGCGCTGACCTGCTCTTCGCCGGACAGCCCCTTCGCCTCCGATAGGTACTCGATCACCCGCGTCGCGATGCTCTCACCATTCATCAGTGCTTCCTCCCTCAGACGTCTCTGTCACCTGCCGTCATGTACCAGTCTTCCGCATGGTCGACCCGGTCCTTGCCGGCAAAATCGGAACCGGCATAGCAAACCGTTGGGTGACCGTCCCTTCGTTCCCAAAAGCCGGCGCTCCGCAGCACCATCCCTGCCGGAAACCCCTTTTGGGCCGTCAGGCTGATCGCGCGCGCCCCGACCCTAGCCGCACGCTCCACCGCTCGAGCGAGCAAGGCACGCTCAGCTCCACAACCGGGAACGCACGCCATGTCCAGGATCTTCGAGGCGGGGGCAGCGAACTCTGCAACCAGATAGCCCAGCAGCCGCGCGTCGGCTGACCATGCTTCAATGATCGTCGGGTCCGATCCCGGGCCTTGCGCAAAGCGCCAGCGGAGGTAGGCGCGGTCCCGTCGCCCGATCACCCGGAATCTCCGCCCCAGCTCCGTGTCCAGAACATCATAGTCCGGCCCGAAATCATCAGTTTCGGTGACCGCGACTCGCCACCGCCACGGGCCCCAGCCCTCTAGTCCCCGTCGAATCCGTAGCGACAAATTGATCGGAGCCGCCGCGACACGAGAGAGGTGCCCACCCAGCCTGCGGGCCAACAGATCGCTCGCGTCGATCACAGATGTCCACCGCCACATTTCGCTCAGCTGAGGGTGGCCAACGCGGCGGTGAACCGCCAGCATCTCGGGGACGGGGTGCGCGTAGAGGAAGGCATATTCGCCGGAGTCAACCAGGGCCTTCGCCGGACGTCGCAGCATGAGTGCTGGTCCCAGTGTCCGGTGCCCGGCTTCAACACTGAAATCGCCACAGTTCAACGCCTCGCAGAGCTTCCCGTCGACCCAGAAATGACGGGGGTGGCACGCGGTGAAACCGATCTCTCTGCCCTCCGGGTCCCGCAGCACCCACGTGATCGACGCGCCCCTGGGGTTCCCCCGATAGAGCCACTCGAACCGCCGACGCGTGTCTCCGACATTGCGGATCCGCTCGAACAGCTCGATGATCGGGTCCAACTCCCGACAGACTGCCACGCTGTATCCTGTCGCCGGTCGGACCGGCCCAGGCTCCATCTTTCTGTGCAACATCCTGTGCATGTCCTCAGCATCGGCACTGTTCACAGTCAACGTAACCTCGCCCCACCCTGGGATTTCGAGAGTGG
>JAOTWK010000165.1 GCA_029862935.1 Gemmatimonadota bacterium
GCGGATCGCGGATGCCGGGATCCCCGTCTATGTCGTGCCAGGGAATCACGAGCGATCGGCGATCCCGTTTCCGATGCTTGCCGAACATCCCGGCATCCACATCTTCGACCGGCCCAGGACGTTCACAGTGGAGTGGGAAGGTGTGCGGGTAGCCGTTGCTGGATTCCCGTTCTGCAGGCGCGGCGTCCGCGGAGCCTTTCCCAGCTTACTCGGGCAGGCGGAATGGAAGAGCGTCGGCGCCGACGTGAATCTGCTCTGCGTGCACCAGTGCTTCGAAGGGGCGACGGTCGGACCCAAGGACTTCACCTTTCGGTACACCGACGACGTCGTCAAAGCTGACGACGTGCCGTCACCGTTCGCGGCGGTGCTCACCGGTCACATCCATCGGCATCAGGTGCTCACCGCGGATTTGCGTGGCCGGCCTCTCCCTACACCGGTGCTGTATCCCGGATCGATCGAGCGGACCTCGTTTGCCGAGCGAGACGAGGAGAAGGGCTATCTAGTGCTCCAGGTGGAGCCGGCAGCCGATCGCGGTGGGATTCTGAAACAGTGGACCTTCTATCGCCTTCCGGCGCGGCCGATGGTCCTCGTGGATGTAGAGGCCAACGGCTTTGATTTCGGCGCGCTCCGGGCTCTTCTGATCCAAGCGATCACCGAGGCATCCGCGGACGCGGTGCTCCGCATCCGGGTGCACGGCAAGCCCGCTCCCGCGGCCTTCGCAGCGCTACGCGCCGCGCATGTGCGTGGGCTCGCGCCGGCGACGATGAATGTAGAGGTGGTACTGGTGGACGTGGAGCCCGGTGGCCGGAGACTCTGAGCCGTGGGAATTCAGAGCTCTTGGCAATGGATGCTCCGGGGCGGAACGTAAGCTGGTCCTCCGAGGTACGTTTGTGCATGGAGTTCCAGGCCATGTGGTGGGGTGGCAACTCGTGAGGCGACTCTGGCTTCCCTCGCTGCTCGGTGGGCTTCTCGTGACAGCGGTCGCCGGCCCGGCCCGTGCGCAGGAAGTCCGTGACGTTGCGGGCACCGTTCTCGCGCTTCCCGACAGCTCGGCCCTCCCCCGTGTGCTGGTCCAAGTCCCCGCGCTCGGGCTGACGGTCATCTCCGACAGCGCCGGGACCTTCGTGTTGCCACGAGTCCCGCGCGCTCGCGTGCAGATCGTGTTCAGTCGCATCGGCGTGGCGTCGGACTCGGTGTGGCTCGAGCCCGACGACGATGTCGTGCGGGTGTTCCTGGCGCTCGCACCGATCGCGCTCCCGGCGATCACGGCCGAAGGACAACTCCAGGCACGCACGCGCTTCGAACGCCAGGTGCAACCCAGCGTCGTCAGCATCGATCGCGAAACCATCGCTCGGCTCCCGGCGCCGTTCGAGGCGGACGTCGTGCGCGTGGTTCAGATGCTGCCGGGGATCGTCGCGCTCAACGACTACACAGTGGGGTTCAACGTGCGCGGCGGCGAGCCGGACCAGAACCTGACCCTCCTCGACGGTGTTGCGGTGTTCAACCCATCGCACCTGGGTGGTCTCTTCAGCACCTTCGATACCGACGCCGTCGAGAACGTCGACTTCTTTGCCGGGACATTTCCCGCCGCATACGGAGGAAGGCTGAGCAGTGTGCTGGACGTGTCCGTCCGTCCCGGCCGGCGCGATCGGTTCGGGGTGCGCGGGAACATCTCACTACTGTCGAGCAAGGTGCTGGCCGAAGGCCCCATCGGCGGGACGGGCGCAACCTGGTTGGTGAGTGGCCGCCGGACCTACGCGGACGCACTGGTCGGACTGCTCAGCGAGACGTCGTTGCCGTATTACTTCGCCGATGCCCTGGGCAAGGTGCAGGTGCCGCTTGGCGACCGCGCCCACCTCTCCGTCACCGGGTATTGGGGTCGGGATGTTCTCGACTGGACGTGGACGAAAGCGCGTCTGGGGCAGGACGCGGTGCGGCTCGTGGCGGATTGGGGCAATCATCTCCTCGGGATCCGCTACGATCACCCTCTGGGGCCGCACCGGCTCACGGTCGAAGGAGGCGTCACCGGCTTCACCGCCGGGGCGGGCCTGGAGCCGGGTCTGTTCACGGCGGAGAACACGGCGCGCCTCGTGTCGGGGCGCGCTCGACTGCTCCTGGCGCCGCACCCCGCGCACGACGTGCAGATCGGCCTCGGCATCGAGGATTATCACCTGACGTACGGCGCCAAGTCGGAGAGTTTCGGGACGTCGTTCCTCGAGAGCGGGTTCCAGCCGCGAGTCTGGTCCGCGTTCGCCGACCAACAGTGGCGGGTGGTCCCCGGGTTCCTGGTTCGTCCCGGCCTTCGCGTGGAAGCCGTCGAGGGTCCGGACGTGGTCAATGTCGCGCCGCGGCTCAGTGCCAAGGTGTTCATCACCCCGGCGCTGGCCGTGACGGCCGCTGTGGGGCGATACCACCAGGCGCTCCACTCCCTGCGAGACCAGAATCTCCCCTGGAACGTGTTCGATCTCTGGGTCGGGGCGGATTCGGCGATTGCGGTAGCGCGGTCGGACCAGGCGATGGTGGGACTGGAATGGTGGTTCGGCGACGCCGAATCGGTCTCCATCGAGGCGTACCGCAAGACCTTTACCGATATCGTCGATGCGAACCTCAGGGAGGACCCCGCTGTCGTGGGCGACGAGACCATACCGGTGGGCGGCAACGCGTGGGGATGCGATGTGTTGCTGCGCCGCCATTGGGGACGGGTCACGGGCTGGATCGCGTACAGCTTCACCAAAGCGGTTCGCCGGGCGGACGGTACCGAGTACCCGGCGGTACACGACCGGCGCCACACGGTGAATGTCGTGGTGCAGGCACCAGGTCCGTTGGGCAGTGATCTTGGCGCACGGTGGGGTTACGGGTCCCCGCTGCCGTTCACACCGTTCGTCGGGGAATGGGACCACCGCTACTACCGGGCTGCGACCCACACCTTCTACGATTTCGAGCGGGAGCCCATCGCGAGCCCGGTGCTAAACAGCGAACGATATCCGTACTACGGTCGCCTCGATGTGACGCTGCGCTGGGAGAAGCGTGCGTGGGGTGGTGTGCTGCGACCGTACCTGCAGATCGCCAACGTGCTGAACCGTCGGAATGTGTTTCTGTACTTCTACGACTACGACGACGCGCCCCCGACCCGAAGCGCCATCTCGCAACTGCCGTTGCTACCCAGTGTCGGCATGGAGTTCGAGTTTTGAACGTCATGCGTCGGTTTGCCCTGTTGGCGATGGCTGCGCTGTCTGCCGCCTGCGAGTTCGGCGAGGTCACCGTGCCGACGAGTGACCCCTTGGTGATCGTGCAGGCAATCATGCGCCCCGACGTCGCGCGGCAGTGGCTGATCGTGGAACAGACGTTGACGGGATCGGCGGTGATCGATGGGGAGCCGATCGTGGTCCCGGGCGCCCCGCTGCCGCTGCCAGTGTCCGGCGCGACGGTGACGGTCACCAACCGCACCGATCCCAATGACCCCTGTGGCACTACGGTCTTCACGGAAGACCCCGGCGTGCCGGACATCCCGGTGGCGGCCGGCGTGTACTGGGGTCCGGCCGGTTGTCCCACGATGCGGGCCGGTGACACGCTCGAGCTTCGCGTTGTGACGCCGGGTGGTGCCGTGGTCACGGGCACCAGCGAGGTTCCCGGCGTCACCGCCTTCGTCATGCGTGTCGCCTCCTCTGTGGTCGAGGTGCCCGGTCCCGTGCTCACGCTCAATCGGGACGTCGACTCCCTGAAGGCCGACGCTGCGGTCATTGCGGGCCGGGCGCTGCAACTGGAAGTGCGGCGGCCGACCGTGTTGGGATCGTCGGTGCCGGGGTTCTGGTTTGTGGTCGATTCGACCGCGATCACCGTGCCCGGTGACCTGCCGGACATCGTCACGGCGTTTCTGCAGGACACGTCCGGCATTCCCGACGAGTTCCCGCCGGTGTTTGCGGCCGGTCGCCACTACGCCGTGACTGTCGCGGTCGGCGACGCGCGCTACTTCGATTTCGTGCGATCGGGCAACATCCCGCCCTCCGGCCGCGGATTCGTCAACAACCTGCAAGGTGGGATGGGGGTGTTCGGGAGCCTCGTTGCCGCGACCAACGCGGTGAGGGTCGTGGGCAATCTGGACGACGGCCGGGAGGGGTTCTATCGCGTGACCGGCGACCTCCTGGGGGTCGCCGTCGACGCGACGCTCGAGCTCTACGTCGCCACCGCCGACGCCGACTCGACGGAGCTCTCGGCGTTCGTCAGCGGCGCGTGGTTGCACGGCTCGATCGATGAGAGTGCCGACGGCGTGTTCCGCGCTGACACCCTGTCGCTCGTGATCGAGCAACTGGTGCCAAGCCAGCGCGATTCCGTGTCGGTGTATCTGCTGGTCGGTCCCACGGCGCCGAGTACCGCAACTACGCTCACTGCATACGATGCCGAGCGACGGGTCGTGGATAGCCTGACGGTGGAGAGAGTCCCGCGGCTCGCGGTTCGACCAATCCCCTTCCCGCAGCCGTGAGACCAGGTTGCTACGCGGGAGGGCTCATCCCCAGTCTCTGACGGGCGGCGTGTGGCGGTCGTCAACCCTGCTCAGTCGGCGGTGGTCTTGGGTTCCAACCACGCATCGACTTCGGCGCGTGCAGCAGCGTAGGCCGTCGCGTCGGCGTCCAGCGCCTCCAGCAGCTCGGTCAGCTCCTCGTGGGCCGGATCGGCATCGACGGCTTCGGCCCGCAGCCGATACAACACGCTCACCCCCTTGCGGAACCGCGAGGCCAGACCATCGTGGAGCGACGTCACCCGGTCGATGGCGGCTTCATCGAGCACGGCGGCGAGACCGTGATCGAGGTCCGAGAGGTCGATCGCGGCGCGACAGGCATGGGTGAGGAGCTGTTCCACATCCCGCTTGCATGCTCCCCCGGCCGGACCGCGGCGAAGAGCACGATAGGTGGGTTCGGCCGCTTGGACCAAACTCGCGAGGAGATCGCGAGCAGTGCCGAGGGGAAGCTGGGCAAATGTCGTGACGATCAGCGTTTCGACGGTGGCTGGGAACGCGGCACGACGGTGGGGGCTGGCGATCGCCGGAGCGCGCATGCGTACCTGTGCCGCCAGCAGGAGCAGGAGCGCCATCATCGGACTGATCCAGAGGAGCATGGGCTCCGCGACCCGGCCGGCCCAGGTTCCGACGAGCACCATGATGCCGAGCAGGACGTAGAGCGAAGCCGGGGCAGACGCCCAGGTGGTTCGTGCGGTCCGTGCCACGGCCGGAACGTCGTGGAGCGCCAGGCGCCGCACGACCCTTTCCGCAGCCGCTGCGGGCACGCGAATCAGCGCCCGGTGACCCGCCGCCACCAGATCCCGTCCCTCGCGGTGAGCGCGACCCGCGAGGAGCGGCTCGAGCGCACCCAGCACGTGACGCATGTCGTGCCGGGCCTCGGTGGGCTTCACGAAGATCAGCGTATCGCCGACCGCCTGGGCGGTCCCGCCACAGGCGGGGCAGACGCTCAGGCCGAACGGCTCGGGTGCACCGCAGATCACGCAGACCGTCGCGGGGGCGTCGGTCATTGTGCGTTTATCTCCTCGAGCATCCGCTTGGCGCTTCGCGTCCAACCGTCATTCTGGTCGTAATACCGTAAGAATTCGCGCAAGTGGGTTTCGGCGAGGCTGTAGTCGCCGAGGGCGAAGCGCGCTGCGCCAGCGTGGTACAACGCCTGGTAGTGATTGGGCCAAAACTCGACGACCAATTCCATGATCGGTCCGGCAGACCGATCATCACCCATGTCCGCAATCGGATGACCAATGGCAAATACGACCCCCGCCGCCTTCCACCGCTCGTCCCCTTCGACTGCGAGGATCACGTTGCGCGCCTCCTCGATCCGTCCGGCGAGTGCCCAGCACGCGGCACTGTACCCGGCACCGCCGCGTGACGTGGGTGGGGGTGTCTGTCGGTGGACGGTCTCCACCTCGAGCGTATTGCAGTACGGTCTCACCTGGCTGAACCAGACCGCGCCGTCTTCTGCCGGATCGCCCGTTACGACGTAGGAGGTCACGCCGACGGGATCGGGGGTAGGCACGGGCCCGCGGATCACGGCGTACACGCTCACGGCGATGTAGGTGATGCCAACCAGGTACAGCAACCGCATGGCGTCCCGTCCGGGTGGTGGGTTCACCAGGGTGACGATCGGGGTGGGCTGCCTTGCACACCCCTCGGCTCCCAACTGCTAACAGGCAAACGACGTGCCGCGCGGTATGTCCCTTAACTGATTGTTCTACAACTGGTTAGACGGGATGTGGGGAGACGAAGGTGCGGGCGATGGAGGAACACTGCCGCGTGTGGTGCGAATTGCGGCAACGGTGCCGTGGGGCCTTCGGCATTTCCTCGCGTTCACGCTGGAGTCCGGCGACGACGCGTCGCCGTCCCGTCCCCGTCGTGGTCGCGCCCTAGCGGCTACGGATGACAGATGCCGCTTCCGACATCGACGAACTGTCCACCGCCGGCCGGGATGAAGTCCCAGTCGTAACCCGTTGACCGCAGCGTCAGCTTCAAGACGCCATAGGTGTCACTATTGCGGATGTCGCTGTTTGCGACCTGAGCTGCGAAGCTTCTGAGCGTCTTGCCCCCCGTCCCCACGACGAACGCACGGATCCCTCGTTCGGTGTCGAGAGCACCGGTCGGCGTTTGCGGCGCGAAGCGCTCGTAGTTGTGGTCGTGCCCGTTTACGGCCACATCGACACCGGCGTCGTACAGCGCCTCCCAGATGGATTGCATGGCGTCGTCGTTCCCGTGTTGGCCGGAACTGAACCTCGGATGGTGCCAGACTGCCACCGTGCAGAGCGCGGGGTGTGCCGTGAGATCGCCGCGGAGCCATTGCAGTTGGGGCGAGTCGGGGTCGACGTCGATGTTGCTGTTCAGCGCAATGACGTGCCAGCTCCCGAGGTCGTAGGAGTAGTAGCCCTCGCCGGGGTTGCCGGCATTCGTACCGAAGTAGGCGAAGTAGGCAGCCCCATCCGGTGTGTGGTAGTCGTGATTGCCTGGTGACGGGCGCGTGCGGGCGGCGTGCCGGCCCCACGTCGGATCGTAGCAGTCGGCGAACTGCTGGGCGCTGCCATCGGGGTATGCATTGTCACCGGCCGTGAAGACGGTGCCCGGGATGGTGTCGAGCACCCGCGCCGTCTCCTCGTGAGCGCTCTCGCCGCACGCGGCAATGTCCCCCGCTCCAACCAGGGTCGCTGACGGCTCTGGATTGCCGTCGGGTCCGGGCAGGTCGTCGGCACATGCAAGACCCGCAAACAGCAGAGCGGTCGCAGCGAGCCGGTTTGCAGAGCGATTGGTCACGGTGGGCAACCTCGACTAGTCATGAAGTATTCTAACGGTAACTCGCTTCGGCACTGGAGCGTGTGGCAGTGATCACACGTTACCAGACACGATCCAGCCTCTTGCAAGTCGCCCGACTACAGACACGCCCCACGACCGCATTCACGATCGTGGGGCGTGTCCTGCTACGAAGCAACTCTTGCCTTACGCGGCCTTGAGCTCGGACGTGCAGCTCGAGCAGCGGGTGGCCTTGATTGCCACCTTCGTGAGGCAATACGGAC
>JAOTWK010000166.1 GCA_029862935.1 Gemmatimonadota bacterium
GATCGCCGGCTACGTCGGCGTAAACGCCTTCATGATTGGCGGGCACCTGGTGCGTCATCGAGAGGATCGCTCGGCGCTCAAGGCACTCGCCGCACGCCTGGAGGCGGAGCAGTCGCGGATCACCGCGCTCGAGCAGGAGCTGGCCAACCTCGAGCGCACGCTGGGGGAGACCGAGCGCAACTCCCAGCGGCTCCGCGAGTGGATCGAGGATGTGGAGGCCCAGCACCCGCGCGGGATCCCGGCCGGCATGTACGACGAGTACACCTCGGTGGTCGATCGCTACAACGGGCTCATTCGGGATTACAACCAGACCGCCACGCGGCTCCAAGCCCTCCAGCCGCAATACGCCGCCACGGTGGACAGCTTCAACCTGCAGGTGGAGCAGGCCAACGCCCTGGTCCGCACGATCGGGGATATCCCCCACCTGCTTCCCATCGATCTTCCCCGCGCGGTGACCGGCGAGGTCACCGTCCCGAGCAGGTAGGCCGCGGCCGCTTGCGGGCCCAATCGGGGCCATTTCCCGTCGGTTCCAATCTGACATCTTGCGTCGGGCCGCCGTCGAGCCACATCTTCATGGGGTAGGACTCGACGATCCGGCCCCTCCTTGGGCGCACGCCGCCCTAAGGCCGGATCGACACTGGTGCCACAACAGCAGTGCTGCCGTCCACGCGGCGCGTGGTGCCGGTGCGTTTTGCATCACTCAATCGAGGAGGTGCTGTATGCATTTCTCTCACCGACTGAGAGCGTGGTTGGCCATTGCTGCCAGTGCGCTTCTCCTAACGGCGGTGGGAACCGAAGCGGCGTGGGCGCAGCTGGGCGGGACCATCCGTGGCACGATCACGGATGTCGCGACACTGCGGCCGCTCAGCAATGCCCGGGTGATCCTGGTGGGCCAGAACATGGAGGCCAGGGCCGACGACGCCGGGAGCTTCGAGTTCCGCAACGTGCCACAGGGACAGTACACGGTTCGCGTCATGTTCATCGGGTATTCCCGAATGGACAGAGCGGTGACCGTGACGACCGGCCAAGTGGCGGTCGTGGACGTGTCCATGACGCGCACGCCTATTCAACTGGACGAGATGGTGGTGACGGGCACGGCGGGCCGCACCGAGAAGCGTGAGATCGGCAACGCGGTGACGAGCCTGGACGTGGGCAACCTGACCGAGGTGGGTCAGCCGATCGCCAACGTGCAGGAGCTGTTGAACGCCCGCGCGCCCGGCCTCACGATGTACAAGAACTCAGGGCTCACCGGCACGGGCTCTAGCGTCAAGATCCGCGGGGCGGGCTCGCTCAACGCGTCGTACGTCCCGGTCTATTACATCGACGGGATTCGGTTCGAGGCGACGCCAGTGGCGACGCTTGGCTCCGGTAACTCCACGATCCAAAATCGTAGTCCCCTGGAGTTCATCGATCCGGCAGACATCGAGCGGATCGAGGTGATCAAGGGCCCCGCAGCGGCGACGCTGTACGGTGCCGATGCCGCCAGCGGCGTGATCCAGATCATCACCAAGAAGGGCACCCGGGGGTCCCAGGGCGTGCAGTGGTCCCTGGGTTTCGAGTACGCGCAGTCGGAGTGGGTGCAGGAGACGCCGACCACGTACTATCGGTGCACCGCGGCGCGGCAGGCGAACGCGACCACGTACCCAGGGTGTGCGGATCCCTCCTCCGTGGTGTGGGAGAGTCGCGACGGCCCGGTGACGGGCATTCCCGAAGAGGACATTCTCAGGGACGCTGCCTGGGGCGGTGACTTCGTCATCACCGACAATCCGCTCAAGCGCCATCCCCGAGCCATCCGACCCGCCAACGCGTACGACGTGAAGCTGTCGGCCCGCGGCGGTGGGGACCTCTTCAACTATTACATGTCTTTCAACCGGATGGACGAAAAGGGACTCTTCTTCAACAACTTCCAAGACCGTACGGGCGGGCGCGCCAACTTCGAGTTCACGCCCACCGGCCGGCTCAACCTCGGACTGAACTTCGGGTACACGCAGAATCACATCGGCATGCCGCTCAGCGACAATGCCTCCAACGGCCTGCTGCGGAATTCCTACCGCGGTCGGGCCAGGGCGTACAACGACCCGTGGGAGCCCGGTTTCCGAGGCTTCGGACCGGACCAGTCGAACGAGTACGATACGCAGATCCGCGAGGAGCGCACGACCATCGGCCTGTCCGCGAATTTCGATCCGTTCCCGTGGTTCGAGAACCGCCTCGTCATGGGACTGGACAAGTACGATGTCCGTGAGACCAACTTCTTCCAGATCGACTCGACCGCCAAGTGGGGCTCGCCGGAGAACACGGGCCAGATCACGCAGCGCCTCCCGGTGACCCACACGTGGACGGTGGATTACTCGGGCTCGGTCCGCGCACGGCTGTCCGACAATTTCACGTCGCGGTTCTCCGGCGGCATGCAGCTCAATGCCCGCCAGTACCTCCGGTACACGGTCACCGGGGACGGGCTCGTCGCCAACAACCTCAACCTCATCGGCTCGGCGGCGAACACCGAGGCGAGCGAGGGCTTCGAGGAGCAGACGTCGCTCGGGTTCTTCCTGCAAGAGCAGATCGGGTGGCGTGACCGGGTGTACGTGACAGCCGCGATCCGCGTCGACGACAACTCGGCGTTCGGATCGGACTTCTCGCTCGTCGCGTACCCCAAGGCGTCCTTCTCGTACGTCATCTCCGAGGAGGACTTCTTCAGCGTGCCGGGCGTGAATGACCTGAAGCTCCGCTTTGCCTGGGGCCAGGCCGGTAACGCCCCGGCGCCGTTCTCGGCGGACCGGACGTTCTCGACCGCGCTCACCGCCGTCGACGATGCCAGCGCCGTCGCGCTGCTTCCCTCGGAGTTTGGGAACCCCGACCTCAAGGCGGAAACGGGATCCGAGTGGGAGCTCGGGTTCGACGCGTCACTGTTCGGTGGCGTGGTGGGCCTCGAGGTCACCTACTACAACCAGCACACCAAAGACGCGTTGATGTCGATCCCCGATGCGCCCTCCAGCGGCTTCAGTGGAAGCCATCTGGTGAACATTGGCGAGATCGCCAACCGAGGGTTCGAGCTGTTGGCCACCGCCAGCCCGGTACGCAAGGCCAACTTCGCGTGGGATCTCACCATGTCCGTCGGGCTGAACAGTAACGAGCTCGTCTCGTTCGGTGAGACCAGAGACGAGATCCAGTTTGGCGGGTTCACCAACTCGCAGCGCCACCGCGAAGGGTATCCGCTCGGCGGGTTCTGGGCGGTTGATGTCTTCCGCGACGCGAACGGCGATCCGATCGTGGACGCCGGCGGCAACGTGGACGTCGATTTCGAGTGCAGCTGGCCCGACACGGACGATCCGGACGGGTACGGCGGAAGCTGCCACGAGCGGTACGTGGGATCGTCGACCCCCACGAGGGAGATCGCATTCGCGAACACGTTCACCCTGTTCGGCGATCTCCGCCTGTTCGTCAATTTCGACTACAAGGGCGGCTTCTATCAGCTGTGCGCCATCTGCTCCATCAACAACCGGTCCGACCAGAATACCTGGGAGATCAACAACCCCGACGCGGATCCGGTGGATGTGGAAGTGGCGCTGAGTCAGCAGACCGAGACCTACATTCAGGCCGCGGACTTCCTCAAGCTCCGCGAGCTGTCCCTCACCTATACCATCCCACGCAGCCTCGGTGGACCGTTCCGCGCCAGCCGGTGGAGCGTGACGTTGGCGGGCCGGAACCTGTGGGTGACCACCAAGTACGACGGGCCCGGTGATCCCGAAGTGCTGTGGTCGCGAGGGAGTAGCGCCAACCGCTTCGAGGTGTTGGATTACGCCTCGGTGCCGCCACCGCGGCGGCTGTCGGCATCCATCAACGTGAACTTCTAGAGGAGGGGGCATCATGCGCAGCAAGCACATCGCGCGATGGGCGGGGATGCTCGCCGTGGCATTCCTGTTGGTGCCACTCTCCGCCTGTGACGAGATTCTGACCGTGGACAACCCGGAGGAGATCGGGGTTGGGGAGCTGGACGACAACGCGCTCCTCGACGCCCAGGTGAACGGCGTCTTAGCCGCGTTCTCCGACAACATTGCCGGTGACGAGTCGACTGTGATCCAGGCGGCCGCGTTCCTGACTGACGAAACCCTGACCGGCCTCAACTGGGAAGACTGGCAGCGCGTGAATCAGCGCATCGTGAACTACACGGAAGGTCCCGTGGATGCCATCTGGTCCGACCAGAGCCGGATCGTGCGCACCGGTGAGGCCACGTTGGAGAAGCTGGACGCCCTCTCGGCCAACCCGGCAACGGACCGCCGGGTGGCTCTGGTATCGGTGCTGACCGCGTATGGCTACCTGTTCATCGGCGAGACCATGTGCCAGGCCGTGTTCGGTACGCCTGACAGTCTCGGTACCACCCTGTTTACCCCGGACGAGATATTCCCGAGGGCGATCCCGCATTTCCAGCGGGCCATCACCGTGGGGACGGCGGCCGGGGCGGACGACATCGTCAATCTGGCGCGGACGGGCCTGGCGCGGACGTATCTCAACGTAGCCGACTTCGCCAACACGATCGCCCAGGCCCAGCAGGTCACACCGGGCTTCACCTACTGGGTGGACTACTCGGACGCCAACACCGATCTGTGGAACAATCTGTTCAATGAGGTGACCGGTTCGAATCACACGATCGGGGTCCACCCGGCGTTCCTGAACGGCACGTTTGGGGCGCAGGGACTGGTCGCGACCCAGACCGATCCGCGGATCCAGCACACGTCCACCTACACGACCGGACATGACGCCTCGACCAGGCTCTACAAGCCGTACCAGGGGCGCCGGTACAGTGGGTACACCGGCGCGACCATCGCGTCGGGAGCCGTGGAAGGCACGGATGTGATCCTGTTCGAGACCAACACGGACGTCATGCTGGCCGACTACAACGAAGCACAGCACCACATGTACGAGGCCATGCTCCGCTCCGGTGGAGCGGAAGCTCCGGTGCTCCAGTTTGTCAATGACAGACGGGCTGTGGGCAACGAGGCCCCGGTCACCCTGTCGGGAGCGGCCCTGGCCGCAGAGCTACGCCGGCAGCGGGCCCGCGATACGTTCATGGCGGGCATCCGGCTTGGCGACCTTCGGCGTTGGACGCGGCAGGGCGTTGGGGATTTCTTCCCGAGCGGCGCGCACCCGAACCCCGACCGGCCGCCGGCCGTGTACGGGCCGTGGACCTGCATCCCACTGCCGCTGGAGGAGTACGAGGGCAACGCCGGCCTCCCCAAGCCGGCGAATCCGCTTGATCCGCCGGGTATTTGAGGCAGAGGGTCCTACACGAGGTAGGCGAAGGTGGGAGGTGCCTCGGCACCTCCCACTTTGCATTCCGCCACGTCCAAGCGTGCCGGGTCTGCCGACCGGCGTGCGGATCAGCACGTGACAGGAGGGGTATCGACCGGAGGATGGTGTCACGATCCAGGGATCTCCACCGACGCCGATCAGCGCCGGGAAGGCAAATCCGCACCGTGAAGACCGCCGTCACGATCGCGCTCATGCTTCTGGCCGGAGTTGCCCCGCCGGCCCTGGGGCAGGTCCTGCGCGGCCGACTCCTCGACCTGGACACCAACGAGCCCGTCCCGCGGGGTGTACTGACCCTGATCCGCGACGACGGGGAACGTGTGCGGGTCGTCACGACCGATGACGAGGGCCGCTATCGATTGACCGCGCCTGGGCCGGGCTCGTACCTCATCGAAGCCCGTCGCCTCGGGTACCGCGTGTGGATCGACGGGCCGGTCGAACTGGAATCTGGTGACGAGTGGGAAACCGAATACCATCTCCAGGCGCTCCCGGTCCTGCTCGCTCCGGTGGAGGTCACTGTCGAGGCGGAGATTCGGGAGGCGTTTCTCCAGCACGTCGGGTTCTACGAACGCCAGAAGGCCGACTTCGGGCACTTCGTGACGCGGGAGGATATCGAGCACCGAGCGCCGGCTCGCATGACGGATCTCCTCAGTGCGGTACCCGGCGTGCGTCTCGTCCCGTCGGCGAGCGGCCTGAGTCGGGCCAGCATCGGATTTCGTGGGTCGCGGCTGTCGCAGGGCGGCGTGTGCCACCCCAGGGTGTTCGTGGACAACCTGGTGGTGATCCGCGGTGACGCCCGGCCCCGTGGTATCGATGTGCAGGGGTTCCGCGAAACGGCCACGGAAGCAAACCGCGATCCTGCGGAACGTCCGGAGATCGCGCTCGATGACGTGGTGCAGCCGGACGACGTCGAGGCCATCGAGGTGTATCGCCGGGGTGTCGAAGTGCCGGCCCGGTTCGGGGGCACCAGCACCCAGACGCAATGCGGCGTGATCGTGATCTGGACGCGCAGTGGGCGGCCGCGCCGCCAGTGAGGGCAACGAGAGCGGCTCACCACAGTGCAGTCCTGACGCTGATCGTGCTCGGTCTTGGAGCGGGCGGGGCCGCCACTGCCCGGGCCCAGACGGCGTACAAGGCGGCCAACGCGGCCAGCACCATCATCCCGCGCAGCTCGGGATTTCTCCAGGCCGATTTCGCCGAAACCCAATTGACACTTCACTACCTGCGGGAGTTCCTGAGGTCCGGACTCGGCGTTGCCCCGTACGCGGGTGTGGCGGCGCGGAAGGGGCAAGCAGACATGTTCTCCGGCTTCGACTTCAATCCCGGGGTCGAAGCGGGTCTGCTGGTGTTCGCCAGTCTCGGGAGTGGCGGTCGGGCGCTCGACGCCGTCGCCGTGTCGACCGCATACCGACGCACCGAGCGGAAGATCGTCACCTACAGCGACGACTCGACCACCGTGACGCTGCGCGAGACCACCCAGGCCGACGCCACGGCGGCGCTGAATCTCAATCTTGCGCTCGGGGCCGGAACCATCGTGGGTGTCGGGGGGTTGGTCCGACGAGAGTGGTCCAGTCCCGGCGGGGCCAAGCCGGTGGAGATCTGCGTCCCTGCGCGCGGACCCGGCGGCATCATCGTGCCCCTGTGCTCCGATCGGTATACCGTACCGCTCGCTGACCATTGGGCGGGTCAGGTGCGGGCTGATCTGCTGTGGAACGCCCGGCGGCTCAGCTCGGCGCGCAGCCAGCCACACCTGGCGGCGCTGGGCAGCGCGTCCGTGGATCTTGGCCAGGACGTCGATCCCCGGCTCAACGTGGGGGTCGGGATCGGTGTCACCCCCACCCAGTATCCGGGCCATCTCATTGTGGCGGTGTTCTTCGAACTGTACGATGTCCTGGATGCCGGTGGCATCCAACCGAGTTTCGCCGATCAGTTCGTAACTCGTGTCGTGCTCGGCGTTCCGTTCGATCTGTTGGTGAACTAGGCAGTCAGGACATATCGTCCGTGTTGTCTCCGCAGTGGTCCACTCGGCGCAACCGACACGAGAGGAGAGAACGATGGGCAGACAGGTAGCGATGCTGACGATACTCGCCACGGCCGTCTTGGCGGCCTCGGCGTGCGGGGGAGGGCGGGAAGTGAGGGTTCGGCGCGCGGTGGCCCCGACCGAAGCGGACAGCGTCTACGTGCAGGTAGTCAACGACCACTTCAGCGACGCGAGGGTGTATGCCCTGTA
>JAOTWK010000167.1 GCA_029862935.1 Gemmatimonadota bacterium
GAGCTGGCATCCCGCAACGTCCACGTCAACGCCATCGCGCCAGGCTTCATCGATACGGAGATGACGAAAGTGCTTCCCGAGAAGGTCCGGGAGCAGCTTCAGCAGGAGATTCCGATGGGCCGGTTAGGGACCCCGGACGACGTCGCCAAAGCCGCGCTCTTCCTCGCCTCCGACCTCGCCGACTACATTACGGGCCAAGTCGTCGTCGTCGACGGCGGGATGGTCATGTAACTCACTTTCCCAAATGAGGGGATGAACGATGCCCGAGATGCACGAACTCGAAGAAAAGGTCAAAGACATCATTGTCGAAGAACTCGGCGTGGAGCGGGACAAGCTCACCGAGGGTGCGAGCTTCATGGAGGACCTCGGCGCCGATAGCCTCGACACGGTCGAGTTGGTCATGGCGTTCGAGAAGGAGTTCGATATCGATATCCCAGACGAGGACGCCGAGAAGCTTCGTACGGTCGGCGATGCGCTGAAGTACCTCCACGACAAGATGGGGAGTTGACCGTTTGTCGCACCGCGTCGTCCTGACCGGGCTGGGCCTCGTCTCGCCGCTCGGCAACACGGCGGACGAGACGTGGACGGCGCTTGTGGCGGGACGGTCGGGCGCAGCACCGATCGAGCAGTTCGATCCCTCGGACCTCGACGTGCGCTTTGCGTGCGAGGTCAAGAACTTTGATCCGCAGACGTACATGGATCGGAAGGAAGTCAAGCGGTCCGACCGGTTCGTGCACTACGCCATGTCGGCCACGGCGCAAGCGTTGCGAGACGCCGGTCTCGACGGCACGCTGCCGGATCCCGACCGGACCGGTGTCATCATCGGGAGCGGGATCGGCGGAATCCGGACGTTCGAAGACCAGTGCCGTCTATTCCTGCAGAAGGGCCCGGGCCGCGTGTCTCCGTTCTTCGTACCGATGTTCATCCCCGACATGGCATCGGGGCTCGTGTCGATGCGATACGGCGCGAAGGGCCCCAACTATTGCACGGTCAGTGCCTGCTCGTCATCGGCGCATGCGATCGGGGAAGCGGCTCGCCTCATTCAGCGAGGTGACGCCGACATGATGATCGCGGGGGGGGCAGAGGCAGCCGTGACGCCTCTCGCTGTGGCCGGCTTCGCGAACATGAGAGCGCTCTCGATGCGAAACGACGCACCGGAGCGGGCGTCACGTCCCTTCGATAAGGACCGGGACGGGTTCGTCATGGGTGACGGTTCGGGCGTGCTGGTCCTCGAGTCATTGGAAAGCGCGCTTGATCGTGGTGCCACGATCCGTGCGGAGATTCTTGGCTACGGCATGAGTGCCGATGCATACCACATGACTCAGCCGGCCCCCGGTGGCGAGGGCGCGAAGCGTGCCATCATTGCATGCCTCGACGATGCCGAGCTCGAGCCGACCCGCATCGACTACATCAACGCGCACGGTACGAGCACCCCTCACGGTGACATCGCGGAGACCCGAGCGGTGAAGGACGTGTTTGGGGCACATGCGGCCAAGCTGGTGGTCGGCTCGACCAAATCCATGACCGGGCATCTGCTCGGTGCGGCAGGAGCGCTCGAGTTTTCGATCAGCGTGCTAGCGATGGAGCGCGGGGTGATCCCGCCAACGATCAACCTCGAGCACCCTGATCCGCAATGTGATCTGGATTATGCGGCCAACGTGAAAGTGGAGCGCGAGGTAGAGGTCGCTCTCTCCAACTCGTTCGGGTTTGGCGGACACAACGTGACTCTGGCGGTGGGCCGCTACCACGCATGAGCGTCTCGATTCCCCTGAACGATTCACGACTGGAGCCGATCGCCGCGAAGGTCGAGGCCGGTGAGCGGCTCACACGCCAAGATGGCTTGACGCTGTTCGACACGTCGGACCTGATTGGACTCGGTGGCCTCGCCGATGTTGCCAACCGACGACGGAATGGTGACCGCGTCTTCTTTTCCGCCAACCAGCACATCAACCCGACGAACGTCTGCGTGCTGCGACACGTATGCGTGTTCTGTTCCTTCGCGCGAACGCCGAAGGAAGATGGAGCCTATACGCGCACGGTGGACGAGGTGTTCGCGGAGGCCGAGACGGCCCGCGACGCCCCGACCAAAGAATTCCACATCGTGGGCGGGCTCCATCCGAAACTCGACCTCTCGTACTACGAACAGCTCATTCGGGGATTACGGGAGCGTCATCCTGGGGTGCACATCAAAGCGCTGACAGCGGTAGAGGTCGCGCATCTGGCCCGGATCGAGAAGATCTCCATCGTCGATGTGCTCGACCGGCTCAAGGCTGCCGGGCTCACATCGCTCCCAGGTGGTGGGGCAGAAGTGTTCGGGCGTGCTGTCCGCTCTACCATCGCCGATCGGAAACTGGTGGCCGAGGAGTGGATCCGCGTGCATCGCGAGGCGCACGGGATGGGGATTCCCAGTAACTGCACGATGCTGTATGGCCATGTCGAGACCGCCGAAGACCGCATCGATCATCTCACGCTCCTGCGAGACATGCAGGACGAGACAGGTGGCTTCCTCACTTACATCCCGCTTGCATACCACCCCGATTTCAACGAACTCGGCCGAGAGCTCGAGCGAGAGGGGACGGCGACGACCGGGTTTGAGGATCTGAAGAATGTGGCAGTGGGTCGATTGTTTCTCGACAATATCGACCATGTGAAGACGCATTGGCCAATGGTCACGCCGTTGCTCTCGCAGATCGCCCTCCACTTCGGCTGCGACGACGTGGAAGGGACTGTCGTCTACGAGCGCGTGTACCATGACGCTGGTGCCGAGACCCCAATGGCGTTGTCGTACGGCGGATTGGTACGGCTCATCATGGGGGCGGGGAAGAACCCGGTCGAGCGCAACTCTCTGTATCAGACGGTGCGAATGTTCGAGCCGAACGACCCGTTGTTCCACATGGACGACGCGGCGCAGTCGCCGGGGCCGCCGCCCAACCTCGTCCAGCTGGTCGGATCGGGGCGCGCATGACCCGAGTCGGGCGGATCGGCTACGTGAATTGCTTCCCCGTCTATGGGGCCATCGATCGGGGGCTTGTTCCGTGTCCGGCGGAGTTGGTGACCGGAACGCCGTCAGAGCTGAACGGATTGCTCGCGGCAAGTGAGCTCGACGTGTCCGTGGTGTCGGCGGTCGAATACGCCCGACACGCGGACGCCTACTGGCTGTTGCCGGATCTCGCGGTCTCCAGTGACGGGCCCGTGCGAAGTGTCGTGCTGTTTGCGAAAGAGCCGGTCGAGCGGTTGGACGGATCGACCGTGCTGGTCTCGGCCTCGTCCCGCACATCGGTCCAGCTGCTGCAAATGCTCGCGCTCGAAGTGTGGGGTATCGCGCCCCATCTCGTGGAAGCCCGCACGGAAGCGGCAGACCTCGAGACCTTGGGGATCCTCCCGCACGATGCGGTCCTCGTGATCGGTGATGCCGCCTTGCTCCTCGCTGCTGACAGCACGTATGGCTATCGCTACGACTTGGGTGCAGTGTGGAAAGACTGGACGGGACTCCCGTTCGTGTTTGCGGTGTGGGCGGCGCGACGCGAAACTCCGCAGAACGCTGTCGCGACTGTGCATCGTTCGCTGCTCGCATCGCGCGCGTGGGGTCTTGATCACCTCGCGGACCTGGCACGTGAGGCTGCGGAGCGAACAAGACTGCCGGAACGAACCTGCCACGAGTACCTGCAGGGATTGGACTATGCCTTGTCGTATCGCCACTTGGAGGGCCTGACGTCGTTCTTCCGACGGCTTGCGGCCACGGGCGTGGTCAAGGACGGAACGCTGCGGTTTCTCTCCGTGGCTTAGGAAGAGAGTCGGAAGGAAAGCCGAAGACGATATATGATTGACCGCAGTTCCTCGGAGTTCCGTGCTCTGCTCGAGCTCTACGAGCAGACTCCCCTGCTCGAGCTTGGCGCGTTGGCCAACCACAAGCGGCGTGAACTGCATCCGGCCGACGTGGTGACGTATATCGTAGACCGAAACATCAACTACACGAACGTGTGCGTAGCCGACTGCAAGTTCTGCGCGTTCTACCGACGTCCCAAACACCCGGAGGGCTACGTCTTGTCCTTCGAAGAAATCGGCCGGAAGATCGACGAAGCCAAGGAGTTGGGTGCGGTCCAGATACTCCTGCAGGGCGGACACAACCCGTACATCCCGTTCGAGTGGTATCGGGATTTGATGCGGTACATCAAGGAACACCATCCCATCCACATTCATGGCTTCTCGCCGTCGGAAGTCGACTTCTTCGCGAAACGCTTCCGCATGCCGGCAGAAGACGTGATGCGAGAGCTGCAGCAGGCCGGCTTGGACTCGATTCCTGGCGGCGGCGGGGAAATCTTGGTGCAAGAGGTGCGGAACAGCGTGGCGCGGAAGAAAGCCGGCGCGGACCGATGGCTCGAAATCATGGAGATGGCGCACGGGTTGGGCATGCAGACGTCGGTCTCGATGATGTACGGTCTCGGGGAGAGCTTGGCCGACCGGCTCGAGCACTTCCTGCGTGTGCGCGACGTACAAGCGCGGACGGGCGGGTTCACCGCCTTCATCGCATGGCCGCTTCAGCCGGAGCACACGGCTATGGAAGGCACACCGAAGACGGATGCCGTCACGTACCTGAGGACGGTGGCTGCGGCGCGCACCGTGATCGACAATGTCCCGAACCTTCAGGCCTCGTGGGTGACGATGGGACTGAAGGTGGGGCAGATTGCCCTGCAGTTTGGCTGCAATGATTTCGGCTCTCTGATGATCGAGGAAAACGTCGTGTCGGCCGCCGGCACCACACACAGGGCGACGCTCGACGAGATGCGGCGACACATTCGCGACGCGGGCTACACGCCGGCTCGCCGCCGCCAGGACTACTCCATACTGGAACTCGAACGAGCAGCGTGAGCCACGATGCCTGATCGCAAGGATATCCTCATCATCGCCGGTTCGGAGAGTGACCGAGAGCGGGTTGCTCCCGCCTTCGCTGTGCTGGATGAGGCCGGCGTCGACTACGATTTCGTCGTGTCATCGGCCCACCGAAATCCGGACCAAACAGCGCAACTCGCGAAGGATGCCGCGAACAAGGGGTATCGGGTGATCATCGCGGCGGCCGGCCTCTCCGCGGCCCTTCCCGGTGCGGTCGCCGCGCATACCGATCTGCCGGTGATCGGGTTGCCGTTGGACGTCGGTCCGTTGCGTGGCGTGGATGCGTTGTACGCGATCGCGCAGCTACCGCCGGGCTGTCCAGTCGGCACGGTGGGCATTGGCAACGCCAAGAACGCAGCGTTGCTCGCGCTCAGAGTGTTGGGCTAGCGGCGACACGCGCCACCCGCCGATCCTGCACCGTTCCATGCGCACGGCGACACGCACGCACACCTTCAGCGAGTCGGTGATCCGGGGAATGACTCGGATCGCAAACCTCCATGGGGCAATCAACCTCGCGCAAGGCTTCCCGGATTTCCCGGCGCCCGACGTGCTGAAGGTGGCGGCCATCGAGGCTATTCGGGGGGACATCAACCAATACGCTATCACGTGGGGTGCGAAGCGGCTCCGAGATGCACTGGCCGCAAAGTACGCTGAGTGGTACGGTCTCGGGATCGACCCGGAATCTGAGCTCACGGTGACGTGTGGCGGCACCGAGGCCATGGCGTCGGTCATGCTGGCGCTCGTCGATCCGGGAGACGAGGTGGTCATCTTCGAGCCGTTCTACGAAAACTACGGTCCCGATGTCATTCTGTGCGGCGCCAGACCTGTCTACGTGCCCATGCCGGTGGACGCTCCCATCGATCTGGACCTCCTCGCGACGGCGTTCTCTTCGCGGACCCGTGCGATCATCATCAACACACCCAACAACCCAACGGGCCGCGTACTGTCGAGGTCGGAGCTCGAAGCAATCGCTCTGCTGTGTCAGCGGTACGACGTGCTGGCCGTGACCGATGAGATTTACGAGCACATCTATTACGAGGGTTCGCACATCCCGATGGCCACCCTGCCCGGAATGCGCGACCGGACCGTCACGACGAGCGGTGCTTCGAAGACGTTTTCGGTGACGGGATGGCGGGTGGGCACCATCGTGGCGCCGGCGAAACTCACCGAAGCCATTCGCAAGGTCCACGACTTCCTGACGGTTGGTGCACCTGCCCCGCTCCAGGAGGGCGTCGCGGCAGGCCTCGAGCAGCTCGGACCGGACTATTACGCAGGGTTGGCCGCCGACTACGAAGAGCGGCGTGATCTTCTCTGTCGAGGTCTGGCAGACGCCGGCTTCCGTTGCACTCCGCCAGAGGGTGCGTACTATGTGCTGGCGGATTTCTCCGACCTGAGCGATCGCAACGACACAGCGTTTGCCGAGTGGCTCACTCGAGAAATCGGTGTCGCCACGGTGCCGGGGTCCAGCTTCTGCAGCCGCCCCGCGCTCGGCCGCCATCTCGTTCGGTTTGCCTTCTGCAAGTCTTTGCCAATGTTGCAGGAGGCCACGGATCGCCTGAAGGGGCTTCGAGCGGGGAAGGTCGCGGAGGGCTAGAGTCCCCTACCGCCGCCCCGTGCTAGGCTCTATCATCTTCGCATGCGACAGCGGTTCGGTATCGGGTACGACTCCCACGTGTTCGTTGAGAAGCGTGCGCTCATCCTGGGTGGCGTCGAGATCGACTATCCCAAGGGTCTCAAAGGCCACTCCGATGGTGATGCGGTCGCTCACGCCATCAGTGATGCGCTCCTCGGAGCCGCGGCGATGGGAGACATCGGCCGGCTGTTTCCGGACACCGATGAGCGTTGGAAAGACGCGAATTCCATGAACCTCTTGGCGGAAGTCCGGCGCCGGATCGTCGCCGCCAGTTACACCATCGTGAATGTGGACGTGACCGTGATTGTCGAGCGGCCCAAACTCGCCCCCTATGTGGACCGCATGCGCGACGCGCTTTCGCAGACGTTGGGACTTCCGACGAGTGCCGTGTCGATCAAGGCGAAGACCAACGAGAAGATGGATTCGGTCGGGCGCGGCAAGGGCATTCAGGTGTTCGCCATCGTCTCGCTCGGAGACGCCTAGCCTGTTCGACACACTGCTCAGCCAGCTCCTGAGCCTGCCCAACGTCGCCGTCTATGCGGTGATCGGCGCCATGGCGGCTGTCGAAAACGTGTTTCCACCGGTTCCTGCCGACACGGCCGTGGCGATTGGCGCGCTCCTCTCCTACCACGGCAGCATCAAGGCGAGCACGGTCTTCGGCATTACCTGGTCTGCGAATGTTGCTGCAGCGACCGCCGTGTACGTGGCGGGGCGAACCCTCGGCCGCCAGTTCTTTACCGGTCGGCTGGGACAACGCCTGCTCCACCCTGAGCGCCTGCAGCGAATGGAACATCTTTATCGCCAGCACGGCGTGTGGGGGGTGTTTGTGAGCCGGTTCATCCCGGGCGTACGTGCCGTCGTTCCTCCATTCGCAGGAATTGCCAGATTGGGCGCGTTACGTGCAATCGGCCCGCTCGCCATCGCTTCGGGGATCTGGTATGGACTTCTGACGTTCATTGTTGCCCGCTTCGC
>JAOTWK010000168.1 GCA_029862935.1 Gemmatimonadota bacterium
CGCGGTGCTAGCGCGCTGAACCGGTACTGGCGTTCAGATTCCCGGCACTGAGACTTCTCAAGTGATCGATGACGGCCTGACACGCTGGTGTTGGGCATTCACGTCAGGACGATGGGTGACTAGAAGGAGACAGTATTCCCATGATTGAGCGGCGTGATTTCATCAAAGGGGCGGCCGGTGCAGCGGTGGGACTAGCCGGGATGCCCGCGGTTCTCCGGGGCGCGGACGACCGCAAGGTTCGCGTTGGAGTGATCGGCACCGGTCTCAGGGGCAGGTCTCTGCTTGGGTTGATTCTCCAGCGGTCCGACACGGAGGTACCCGCGCTGTGTGACATTGCCCCTGACGCACTGCGGCTCGCCACGGACATGGTCCAGGACGCTCGTGGGTACGAACCGGAAGGATATGGGAAAGGGGAAGAGGACTTCCGGAACCTCGTCACGCGTGACGATCTCGACGCCGTCATGGTCGCGACTCCGTGGCTGTGGCACACACCGATGGCCGTTGCCGGAATGCGTGCCGGCAAGCACGTCGGCGTCGAGGTACCGGCGGCAGTGACCATCGATCAGTGCTGGGATCTCGTCAACACCTCCGAGGAAACGGGACTTCCGTGCATGATGCTGGAGAACGTGTGCTATCGCCGGGATGTGATGGCGGTGCTCAACATGGTGGGGCAGGGCCTGTTTGGTGAGGTGCTACACTGTCACGGTGGGTATCAGCACGATATCCGCAATGAGAAGTTCCAGCCCGGCGCCGAGTTTGGTCCAGGTGCCGAGAGTGAGGCTGTATGGCGCACCTCGCACTCGATCCATCGCAACGGTGACATCTACCCGACCCACGGCATCGGGCCTGTAGCCAACTTCCTTCGTATCGGCTACGGCAATCGGTTCGCCACTCTTACGTCGACCGCCACGAAGTCCCGAGGTCTTCACGAGTATGTCGTGAAGCACGGCGGCGCCGACCATCCGAACGCTGGTATCGAGTTCGCCCTCGGTGACATCGTCACAACCGTCATCCGGACCTCAAACGGCGAGACGGTGGTGTTGATCCACGACACGAACCTGCCACGACCGTACTCGCTCAACTTCCGCGTGCAGGGTACCAGAGGGATTTGGATGAGCGACAACCGATCGATCTATCTCGAGGGGACGAGTCCCGAGTGGAATCGATGGGAGCCATTTGAAGCGTACCAGGAACGATATGATCATCCACTGTGGAAGCGTTTCGAGGAGGATGCCACCGGTGCCGGTCATGGCGGCATGGACTTCTTCGTGGTGCGGGCGTTCGTGGAATCCGTCAAGCGACGCGTACCGCCGCCGCTGGATGCCTATGCCGCGGCAACGTGGAGCGTCATCAGCCCGCTGTCTGAGCGGTCAATTGCGCAGGGAAGCGCGCCAGTCGCGTTTCCGGACTTCACAGGAGGTCGCTGGACCAGGCGGCCGTTCACGTTCGGAAAGAGTGACGAGTTCTAGCGTAGCACCGTGCGACCAAGGCGAGGTGTAGGCATGCACATTCAGCGGAGAATGGCGAAGCTCCGGCAGTTCGGGAGCCTCTTGGTCGGCGCGCTGGTATTGGCCTGCGCGGACAGTGGTGTCGAAAAGAAGGTCTTGCTGATCGGGTTAGACGGTGTGCGAGTCGATGTTCTGGCCCAAGCAGCAACACCGACGATCGATTCGCTCATTGCAGAGGGAACGTTTAGCGACGAGGCGCTCACCGGTGAACCCACGGTGAGCGGCCCGAGTTGGTCGTCGATGCTCATCGGGGTCTGGCCGGCGAAGCATGGCGTCCATGGAAACAACTTTGAGGGAAACGCTTACGACTCGTTCCCGGACTTTCTGACTCGACTCGAGCGCCTCGACTCGAGGTACGGTACGCTGGCCGTTCTCGACTGGCCCCCGTTGGGAACGGGTGCCTCCGGAGGTCCGCTCGTCAGTGATGCGGTCGACCGTAAGATCAACGTGAACGGTGACGAGTTGGGATACGTCGCTGCCGACTCGGTCACCACCCGGGTCGCTGCCGAGCTCCTCGAAGAGTCTGATGTCGACGCGGCGTTCGTGTATCTGGGTAACATCGACGTTGTCGGCCACGAGACCGGTTCTCTGTCCGACGAATATCGCGCGGCCATCGAGGCTGCCGATCGCCAGGTGGCGGCACTTGTGAGTGCTATCCGCCGCCGATCTACCTACGACCGAGAAGATTGGCTCATCCTCATGAGCACCGATCACGGCCGACGCGACGACGGAGGGCACGGAGGTCAATCGATCGAAGAGCAAACGATCTTCTATCTTGCCGCCGGCCCCTCGGCGGTTCACGCTACTGCGATGACCCCACCCCGCATCGTGGACGTGGCAGTGACTGCGCTTGCGCATTTGGGTGTGGAGATCGACCCGACATGGGATCTGGACGGCGTCGTCGTCGGACTGCGCTGAGTTCCACCGCGACGGATCTCTTCGCCCAGACGTTCGGGGGCGCACCGACGCACCGCGCTCATGCCCCGGGGCGGGTGAACCTCATTGGAGAGCACATCGATTACGCGGGACTTTCGGTGTTTCCCATGGCGGTCCAGCGGGGGATCACGGCCCACTTCCGACCACGCACTGATAGAACGGTCCGCGTCCTGAACCTGAACCGGAAATACGACCGTCGCACGTTTACGATCGATGACTCATTCACTCCATATACGGATGGGGATTGGGGCAACTACCTGAAAGCGGCTGCGCAGGAGCTGGAACGTGATCACGGCCCCCTTTCCGGCATCGATGCAGTGATTGAGTCGTCCCTGCCTGTAGCCGCTGGTCTCAGCTCGTCCTCGGCGCTCGTAGTGAACATCGCCGTAAGCCTCCTCCATGCATCGGGCGTTACCGTCAACACCAGCAGACTCGCCGAGCAGTTGGCGGAGGCTGAGCAGTTCGTGGGCACTCGCGGCGGTGGCATGGATCAGGCAATCTGCTTGGGTGCGGTCGCGGGGTGCGCATCGATCGTGGAGTTCGATCCGCTCCGCTTGACACCCGTCGACGTCCCCCGCGATTGGCATTTTGTCATTGCTTCCACCCGCACGCCCGCAGAGAAAGCGGGTGCCATGCAAGAGGCCTACAACAGTCGTCGACGTGCCACGGAAGAGGCGCTGTATGCTGTCATTGCCCATCTCGATACGCCCCGTGGCGTCAGTTCGTATCGGGAGCTCCTCGTGGAGCTCGCTCGGGCTGACATCCATGAGATCGCGCACCACGTGCTGGGCGGCACCCTTCTCAAGCGCTTTCGCCATGTCGTGACGGAGGCTGTACGGGTCGAAGCAGCGGCGCAGGCGATGGGCGCTAGAAACCTCGAACGATTTGGGGTGCTCATGAACGAGTCCCACGTGAGCCTGCGGGACGATTACCAAGTGAGCACGCCGGAGTTGGACCAATTGACGGAGATCGCGTGCGAGGCAGGTGCCGCGGGAGCGCGGCTCACTGGCGCCGGATTTGGGGGGTGCGCGGTGGTGCTTGTCGACGCGCCGCGCGTGACGCACGTGTGTCAGGCGCTGCGTGAGGGCTTCTACCAGGCTCGGCAACTCGTTGGATCAATCGACGATTACCTCTTCGTGGCCACGCCATCGGGCGGTGCCACCGTGACGGCACTCAGCTGAATCCCACACGCGGGAACGTCCGAAACAGTCCGACCCCCGCCACCACGACGACCGTCACACAGAGCATCGCGTAGGCCGTCTGACCGTAAATGAAGAATCCTGTTCCGAAGAGCGCAGCGTACACGACGGCGCAGCCAAGGAACCACGCGAGAAACGCGGCCGCAATGCTCTCCCCCGCTCGCGAGCGCGAGGTGTCGACCGCTCGGCGCCAACCGCGGCTGAATGGTTGAATGCGATCGTAGAATGACTGCAGCGTCTCACGATTGGCCGGACGTGTCGCAAGTGTGATCGCGATCCAACCCACGGTCGTGATCACGACTCCGAGGACGAGTCGAAGCGACGGATCGATCACGGCGAACCCCAGCCCTTCATGCACGAACTCGAAGTACACGGCGATTGTGAATGAGATCACCATGGCTGCAATCTCACTCCACGCATTGATGCGCCACCAGAACCAGCGGAGGAGAAAGATCAGCCCGGTGCCGGCGCCGATCTGCAAGAGAATGCGGAACGCCTGCAGAGCATTCTCGAGCCAGAGCGCAACGAGAGCCGCACCGACCGTGAGCAGGATGGTGGCGATGCGTCCAACCGCGACGTAGTGGCGCTCGTCACGGTCTGCCACCACGAATCGTCTGTAGAAGTCGTCGACGACATACGAGGCGCCCCAGTTGAGATGGGTCGAGATGGTCGACATGTATGCGGCTGCCAGCGAGGCTACCACGAGCCCCAAGAGACCGTGTGGCACGAACACCAGCATGGCAGGGTAGGCAAGGTCGTGTCCGACGATTGAGGGATCGAGTCCTGGAAATCGCGCCGTGATGGATTCGAGGCTCGGAAAGACGAGGAGCGAGGCGAGAGCCACGATGAGCCAGGGCCACGGCCTGAGTGCGTAGTGAGCGATGTTGAACCAGAGCGTCGCGGCCATGGACTCCTTCTCGTTCCGTGCGGCGAGCATGCGCTGCGCGATGTACCCACCACCGCCCGGCTCCGCACCCGGATACCACGTACTCCACCACTGGACCGCGATCGGCACGATGAAGACGGCAGCCGCTGTCCGCCAGTCGCTGAAATCGGGCAGCAGTGAGAGTTTGTCGCTCAGAGCCGGATTGGCGACGAGCCCGCTCAGGCCTCCGACGGCCGGCTGTTGCAGTGCAAAGTGTGCGGCTGACAACGCGCCGATCATCGAGATCACGAAGAGCAAGAGGTCCGTTACCACGACGCCCCAAAGCCCCGACGTCGCCGAGTAGAGCGCCGTTGCCGTGCCAGCGATCAAGACCGTTGTGTATTTGTCTAGGCCGAGCAGGACGCCGGAAATCTTGATCGCTGCGAGCGTCACGCTCGCCATGATCACGATATTGAAGAAGACGCCGAGGTACAGCGCGCGGAACCCGCGCAGGAAGGCTGCGGGGGCACCTGAGTATCGGAGCTCGTAGAAGCCGATGTCCGTGAGCGCGGCGGAGCGACGCCAGAGCTTGGCGTAGAAGAACACCGTGCACATGCCGGTGATGAGAAACGCCCACCACATCCAGTTTTGACTCACCCCGCCAGTGCGAACCAAGTCGGTCACGAGGTTCGGTGTGTCCGTCGAGAACGTGGTGGCTACCATTGAGGTCCCGAGCAGCCACCACGGAAGTTTCCTACCGGAGAGGAAGAACTCCTGGGTCCCGCGCCCAGCCCGGCGCGCGAAGATGACCCCCACGGAAACCACGACGGCTCCATAGATGGCGATGACTAGCCAATCGACGTTGACGAGCTGCATGGTTAGGTCAAGCCTGTTGAAAGACGATCGGGATACTTGCCCCGAGCGATGAGTTGGGCGATTTGCCTCTTCACGATGGCCGTGTCGTCGGGAAATGTCATGCCGAACCACTGCTCGTCTGTTCTCAGAACCCGCAACCGGACCTTACCGGACCGCACCTGCTCATTTAGCGCCGAGCTGAGAAGGAACTCGGCAGTCGGATCCGCACCGCTGTGAGCGAGGAAGTCGTCGAATTGGCCGCGCAGTGCTGCGACCACGGTCGAGTTGAGGCCCCAGAGGTTCATGGACACCCGTTCATGGCCGCGAAGGCGGTGGGACTGCCCGTGCAGATCGGAACCGACGATCGCGTCCCCTTGCTTCGTGAGACCTCGAAGCTCCGTGAGTCCGGTGAGCATTCCCTCCCCGTCATGGTCGCAAACGCCACGCGACACACCTCCGAACGGAGAAAGCGTGGCCCCAAGCTCGTATCCGACCAACGCTGCCGTGTCCGGCTCTCGTGAAAAGTGGCCGTGCAACTGACGGTAGCCTCCCGCGCCATAAAAGTCGTCGGCGTTGATCACGGCGAAGGGGCTACTCAGTACTGTCGCCGCCGTCAGCAAGGCGTGGGCGGTTCCCCACGGCTTGACCCGATTGTCGGGATGTGCAAAGGCGGGCGGGATTGCGCTCAGCTCCTGAGCGAAGGTCGCGACGGACATGAGATCACCGCAGTGCTGCCGGACATGGTCCTCGAACCTGCGCTCCAGTCCCGGCGGCACGACGAGCGCCAGGCGGGAAAAGCCCGCTCGCGCTGCATCGTAGACGGAGTACGTGAAGAGCGCGGCGCCGTGCGGTCCCACGGGTTCGAGTTGCTTCAGGCGGCCATAGCGACTGGCTCGGCCCGCGGCCAGCACGACCAGTGTGAGATCCATGCTCGAAGACGGAATGGTTGCTGAGTCCTTGTGCTGTTAGCTATGCTAGCGGGCAGACTGGAGATATGCTCGAATGAGCCGAATTGCAACCTGTCCCGGCGACATGCGGTGCTGACCGCCGCTCCCTGTCCGCGCCTACCGAAGCAGGTGGTGACAATGCACGCGAGCCCGAAGGCATCAACAGAGCATCAGCTTCGAAGGCAGTGCAGGAGAGTAAAAGCCGTGAATGAGATGCCGAGAAGGGCGTTTGTGACCAGTGTGGCGGCTGGAGCTGGAAGCATGATCGGCTTGCCTATCGCAGTGCGACGGCTCGTCAGACGGGAACAAGAGAGGGGATCGCGGCGTCCACCCCTCGCCGAGCGCCGCTTTGTGAGCTCGGCGGTCGAGACGACGATGCAAAGCGTTGGACGCAAGATCGGTGACCGCGAGTTGGCATGGCTTTTCGAGAACTGCTTCCCCAATACACTGGATACGACGGTCGATCACGGTACGTTGGATGGCAGGCCTGACACGTTTGTGATTACGGGCGACATCGAAGCGATGTGGCTCCGGGACTCGACGGCGCAGGTGTGGCCATACCTGCCACTCGTACCCGCCGACCGTGCGCTTCAGCGGCTCATTGCCGGAGTGATCCATCGCCAGACCAGATGCATTCTGATCGATCCCTACGCCAACGCCTTCAACAAGCACCCAGGCGACAGTCCGTGGAAGGACGACCTCACGGACATGAAGTCCGAGTTACACGAGCGGAAGTGGGAGGTCGACTCGTTATGCTACCCGCTCCGCCTCGCATACGGATACTGGCGGACGACTGGCGATACGTCGCCATTCGACTCGGAGTGGCGTGAGGCCGTGCGGCTCGTTGTGCAAACGTTTCGAGAACAACAACGGAAAGAAGACCGCGGGCCGTACAAGTTTCAGCGGGTGACGGGTTGGCAAACGGACACGGTGGCGGGTGCGGGCTACGGCAACCCTATCCGACCGGTTGGACTCATTTGCTCGATCTTCCGTCCCTCCGATGACGCGACGATCTATCCGTTTCTCATCCCATCCAACCACTTCGCGGTGGTGGCCCTGCGGCAGCTCGCGGAATTGCATGCGACGGTTGCGGGAGACGCCGATTTCGAACTGGAGTGCCAAGCCTTGGCGTCCGAAGTGGAAGACGCGCTCGCGGTTCATGCGCTTGCCGAACATC
>JAOTWK010000169.1 GCA_029862935.1 Gemmatimonadota bacterium
TCGCGAATGACCGCCCCGACCGAACCCGGCTTCCCCCGTCGCGGCACCTCGGTGTCTCGCATGCTGGCCCGCCGCCTGCTCGGCCTGACCGGCTGGCGGGTTGAGGGCGAGTTGCCCGACTGCCCCAAGTTCGTGATCATCGTCGCACCCCACACGTCGAACTGGGACTTCGGCATCGGTATCCTCGCGATGTTCTCCACCGGCCTCCGCGCCAGCTGGCTGGGCAAGCACACGGTCTTCCGGTTCCCGCTGACCCCCGTGCTGCGCTGGCTGGGCGGAGAGGCGATTGACAGGACCAGCCCGCATGGCACCGTCGGCACGGCGATCGAGCACTTCCGAACCCGGTCACAATGGGTGTTGGGGCTTTCGCCGGAAGGGACACGGCGCCGGGTCGACCGGTGGAAGACCGGGTTCTATCGGATCGCCGTCGGGGCCGGCGTGCCGATCGTACCTGTGACGCTGGACTACCGGACCCGAGTGCTGAGGGTTGGGAGCCCCGTGGTGCCCGGGCCCGACGAGGCGGTGGAGATCGCGAAGCTCCATGCCCTGTTCCACAAAGAGATGGCGAAGTACCCGGCCAAGTTCGCCGAAGCGGACCGCTAGCTGAGCGGCCGCAAAGGGTCAAATGCAGGAAATGGCCTGTGTTATGTAAAGCTGGCTCAGGTGCGTGTGATGAAAATCACAGCGTTGTGAGCAGTATTGTGCCAGCATGCACCCCCTCTTGTCGCGGTACGAACGGGTGCGGCCCATACATGTTTCGGAATCGGATTGGACACGAATGAGACCTGATGTCGTGATGAGCCGTCGGTGCGTGCTGTGTCATGCACCGATGATCGCGGTGCAGCGGGGACCCTGTAAGGCCGTTTGTGTGGATTGCGGTGCGACGGGGGACTGTGGTGATGACTGACATCGTCGAGGAGACCGGCGACCGACCAGATGCGCCAGAGTAGCTGAGGTCAATGGAGCCCGCTGTTTGGGACTGGCCCTCGCAAGTGCGATTGCCCGCACCGAAAGCCCCGGACGTCCACGTGACGCTCGGGGCTGTCTGCAACTTGGCCTGTCGGGTCATCACTCCGATCCATAATTTGGGACTGTTCGGCGCGGCCCCATGGACCCTCGGAGCAGAATCCCATGAACCGTCTCCTGTCCCCGCTGCTGGCTCTGACACTCGTGCTGCCTGCGACCGCCAGCGCGCAGCAGACGGCGTCGTATGACTACTGCTATTCTCAGTCAGCTTTCACGTCTGACGGCCGAAGACGGCTTGGGACGGTCCATGACGGTCGATGATGTTCATATACAAGTAAGAGCTGCTTGACCGTCTGGGTCCGTCATTCTGCGGTCAGCGCGCGCGCGAATGGCGCGAGTGGTCCGAAGCAACGTGGGAGGATGCGACCATGTCGACGAAGCGAGGTGTAGCGATCGTCGTGGTGGTGCTCGCCGCGGGGCAGGTCACCGGGTGCAAGAGTGAGACGTCGACCAACCCGCCGCCCCCAACGACGTGTATCGCGTCAGGCACTCAGGACGCCATCAATCAAGCCCTCACCCAAGCGGGGTCCGTGGCGGTCCTGTGCCAGAATGCCGTCTTCCCGCTCACCGCGCCGGTCGTGTTCACTCGAGACAGCCAGCAGATCTACACCGAGGGCTTCCCGACTGATGATCGGCGGGCCGTGCTGGCAATCGCGTCCGCCTCGGTCGTCACAGCAGTGGATATGGCCGACCGGTCCCACGTCGTGTTGCGCAACGTGGTGGTCGATGGGAGTCGACCGACGTTTGGGTACCAGGGTGGGGAAGCGCTGATTCGTGCAGGAGGGTCCGTAGCAGGGCAGGCAGTGCGCAACGTCAAGGCGTTCGAGCCTCGGTCCTGGTCTATCCTCCATCTATTCGAGGGCGGCAACCCGAACTGCAGCGATGCGGTCGTGGAAAACAACGAGTTCGGTCCGGCTGGTCAGTCAGATGGGACGTGGGCTGACGGCATCTCGCTGGCGTGCTCGAACAGTGTGGTCCGCAACAACGTCATCGTCGACGCCACCGACGGAGGCATCGTGATCTTCGCGGCCCCTGGGTCGGTGATCGAGAACAACGTGATCCGGGCGGAGACACGGGTCCTGCTGGGCGGCATCAACATGGTGGACTGGCCCGTCTACGGCGGAGACTATACGAACACCCGTGTGCGCAACAACGTGATCGACGCAGCCGGTGCCGTGATCCGCATCGGCATCGGTATGGGATGGCGCGTCTGGGTCTGCTTCGACCCGAACAGCCCCGACGACCCGACGATCTTCGGCGGCGTGGTTACGAACAACACGCTTGAGGGCGACCACATGCAGTACGGGTTTGCAGTCGACGGTGTGCGCGACTGGACGGTGACTGGTAACGTCGATCTGGCTACACACTCCGGCACGCCGACCATCGAGTGCAACGGACAGATGGCATCGCCGCCGGCCGGCTTCCAATTCCACAGCGCTCGCGCCGATGGAGTGTTTCAGCCCGAATTCGCCGAGGCGGTTGTCGAGTTGGCACTCTGGGCTATCGAAAGTCCTCAGCCGGCACTGAGTGTGGGGTTCTGAGCGGCGGGAGCGACTATTGCGGTCGCGAAGCGTCCTGCGTCAACTCCGCCACCACTTCTTCGAGCCCCACGGGCTTGAGCGTGACCGACCGAAGCTCGATACCGCTGAAGAGCGCCGCCACATGGTCGAGCGATTGGCGCTCCGGAAGCCACACGGCAAGCGCCGCTAGAGCCGGTCGGTGCGTCAATCCCAAATCGTCGGCACGGTCGCGCACGGCACCCAGGTCTTCCGCGTCGATGATGGCGAGCTCGGCGGCGGCGACGTGCCGCCGTAGGTCCGCCATCGATCCCTCGGCGACCAGCTGCCCCCCGTGGAGAACACCGATCCGATGGCACAGCGCCTCGGCCTCCTCGAGCTGGTGCGTCGTCACCAGCACGCTGCGGCCATCTTCGGCGACGGTCCGAACCACGGTCCAGATCCGGTGCCGGGATTCGAGGTCAAGTCCGACCGTCGGCTCATCGAGGATCAAGAGATCGGGCTCGTGCAGCATTGCCGCCGCCACGTGGAGGCGGCGTCGCATGCCACCGCTCAAGAGCGATGTCAGCGTGTGCGCTCGATCCTCGAGCCCGACGTCCTTGAGACACGCTGCCACGCGTCGCGAACGGGCGTCACCGCTCAACCCATAGAGGGCCGCGAAGAACTCGAGGTTCTGCTCGCTCGTGAGATCGCGGTAGAGTGACACCTCCTGGCTGGCCACGCCCACGCGGGCATGCGCGTTGGGCGTGATGGGGCGACCGTTCAACGTCACGGTTCCGGTCTCGGGTGTGACTATGGAGCACGTGATGTTGATGAGTGTCGTCTTGCCCGCACCGTTGGGCCCGACGAGTCCGTACACCTCGCCGGCCTCGATCGAGAAGCTCAGTTCCGAGAGCACACGCCGGGCACCAAAGGCCTTGCTGACTTGTTCGACCCCGAACACCGTCGTCATCACAACACCCGTTCGCGTCGCAGCATCGCGCGGTAGGAGCGTACGCCGAGCGCAAGCGTCGCACTGGCGAAGAGCACGAGGAACACCAGATGATCGGTGATCGCCGCCGCACCGAGTCCCTCCGCGGACACGGCGTCCATGGCCTCGTTCATGTGGAAGATCGGATTGAGGTGCGCAATCTTGAACAAGTAGTCCGGCAACATTGACGACGGGAAGAACGTCCCGCCCAAGACGAGGAGCGGGACCCCGATGGCCGCCACCGGGCCGTTCACTTCTTCGGTGCGCTTGGTGAAACGCGAGCCGAAGACGAATCCCAAGCCCACGTACGACGCCACGCTCAGCGTAACTACGAGCATCCCCAATATCAGTGATCCTCGAAATGTGCCGCCGAAGGCGAACGCGATGCCGTACACGATCACGGTCTGTCCGGCGGCGACAACGAGAAAGGCGAGCAGCAGCCCCAAGAAGTACGAGGTTCCCGAAAGCGGTGAGAGCAGCAGCCGTTTGAGGGTGTTGCGCTCACGTTCCGCGACGATCGCGGCGATCGGACCACCCAAGCAGCTGAAGAAGAAGGCCGCGCCAATGAGAATGCCCGGGGCCGTATAGTTGAACGAGTCGGCTTGGGAGCTCTCCTCCGCGTAGATCAAGCCGAACAATAGGAGCATCAAGCCTGGGAAGAGTGCCCAGAAGATCAGGCTCCGGCGCGTGTGCCAGAGTTCTGTCAGGATGCGCCGAGTGACGGTCAGTGCGAGCATGGACGGGACATGGAGTTCCTGTCGCGGGGTAGCAGGCACAGGGCATGCGGCAGGTCGACAGTGTGAAGTGGACCCCGAAGCCGGGACGCCACCGGCATCATCGGGCGAGCAGAGGAGTCGCGCCTTTTGTCCCGTAGATGTGCTTGCCGATGCGCCTGATGCGGGCCATCTCCTCGTTGTCGAGGGGGCCTGCGTCCAGGGCCGTGAGATTGTCCTCCATCCGCGCTGCGGTGGAGGGGGCCGTGAGACAGACGTTCACGTCGGGATGGGAGAGCACGAAGCGGTAGCAATCGGCTGCGGTTGGCGGGCGCTCGCCTTTCGGCATGAACTTGGGCTTGAGGAGTTTGCGCCAGCAGGTGGCAGTGAAGACCACGACGCCCGGACGGTTTTCCTGCGGCAAGTGTGGGAAAACGTCCTGTTCGGCTCCTGTGTGCACGGCGTTGTAGCGGACGTGGAAGAAGTCCACGGGAGCTTTCACATCTCCCCGAACGATCTTGCCGAGAAAGGGCCGCTCGTGGCTGGACACGCCTAGGAAGCGCACGGCGCCGCGGTCCTTGAGCCGCTGTATTCGGTCGGTGAGCTTCTCGCTCATCGGCTTGCTCATGCCCTGGAACAGCAGATCGGCGCGCTCGAGCTGGAGCTTCTTCAACCAGCGCTCGACAAAGCGTTCCAGACGGAAGGCCCTGAAGATCGGCCTGGCCAGCACGATGCACAGTTCCTCGCGGTGGCTGGGCGCCAGGTTGCGAATGGCCTGCACCATGCTGCGCAGATTGAGCAGCGGGGAGACGTAGAGATAATTGATCCCGTACTCGTGAACGGCCTTCTCGATGGCCGTCGCGGGTACGCCGTATCCCGACGCCACCCCCATCCGGCTCACCATCAGTCCGGTCCTGCCCAAGGGAACTCGCTCCCTGAAGTCCATTCGCGTTCTCCCGTTGGGACGTGCCGGACGCCCTACTCTTACTCTTTCCTTGCTCGTATGGCGACGTAGTCACCTCGGTCGTAGCCCTCGCTGGGCTGTTCCACGCCGTCGTCCGAGTACTTCGGGTGGACGGTCAGCGTCTGCGCGTACTCCAGATCCACGAATCCAACGGATGCGAGCAGCTCCGCCTTCTCTTCCGTCGTTCGCCATTTGGCCGTGGCGACGAACTCGACGGGGTAGGGATGTGGCGGTGAGACACCCCGCAGGTGCGGATCGTCCCAGGCTCCCTGCAACCCGGCCAGTCGGTAGAGCAAGCCGAAGGAGCTCTCTGCCGGGACGTCAGCGACCACGATCGCACCGCGCGATTTCAAGATCCGATGCCCCTCGGAGAACGCCGCCTTCAAGTTCTCGATGTAGCCGGGCGTCCCGTTGAGAATCACGGTGTCGAACTCCGCATCGTGGAAGGGCAGCTGCTCCGCCGTCCCGGGAGTGACGGTCATGCCCCGCTTCTCCGCAATGCGAGCCATGCCCTCCGCCGGCTCAACGCCGTGACGAACGTCGATTCCGTGACTCTTGCGGAGCAACTGCTCGAACAGGCCACTCCCACACCCCACACTCAACGCCTTTCCAGGATGGGTGAGGAAGTGGCTCAGGAGGAGTAGCTCCGACTCCAGGACGTTGCGGTTCTTCAAGAACCACGCGTCGTATTCTTCCGCGTACTGGTCAAACGGCTCTTGCATCATGGGCAGAAATGAATCGCAATTCGTCGAGCAAGAGGTCTCTCTCAACGCTCGGCTCGTGATCAACGGGTATACCTCCCTCCATCGCGAAAACGCGCGCAACCAGCACCCGTGCCTGCGGAGGGACTCGTCTTCAGGAAGAGGTCTCGTATCGTCTCAGGCATGGATGTCCAACATACGGAGAAGCAGAGGTGGCACAAGGAGCGCTGGACGCCGAGACATGCTGGAACCGATGCCCGCCGTGTGCCGCTCGGGGCCTGAGCCATCGACTCGCGGCTCACCGAACGGGGCTACATCTTATGCGGGCATGGCGGCCACTAATCAGGTGACGACTCGCCCGCGATTGTGGTGATGGACAAGTCACTGCCTGCCCCGGGTCCTGGATCGAGTACGACGCTGCAGTCGCTGCGTCGCGGCGTGGCCGTTCTTGTCCTGCTTTTCCTCTTCTTGCTGGGTGTCAACGGGCTGTCCGACGGGTTCCGGGCTGTGGGAGAAGGGGGTCTCCTCGACTCGTTCTTCTCGGCAACCGAGAACCCGTTCATTGGCCTCATGGTGGGGATTCTCGCGACGGCGCTGGTCCAGAGCTCGTCCGTCACCACGTCGATGATCGTCGCGTTCGTCGCGGCCCCAGAGATGCCGCTGCCGATTGCCAATGCGGTGCCGATGGTGATGGGAGCCAATATCGGGACGACGGTCACGAATATGATCGTGTCGATGGCGCACATCGGTCGGAAAGAGGAGTTCCGGCGAGCATTTGGTGTCGCGACGTGCCACGACTTCTTCAACCTCATGGCGGTAGCCATTCTCTTGCCGCTCGAGCTCCTGACGGGCTATCTGCAGCATACGGCAACGACCCTCGCGTCACTGCTCACGGGACTTGGCGGGATGGAATACGAGAGCCCGATCAAGGGGGTGCTCAAGGCCGCGCTCGAGCCCGGCAAGAAGCTCATCAGTCTCATGACGTCATCCGAGCAAGTCGGAGGCGCCGTGCTCGTCGTCCTGAGCGGGGCGACGATCTTTGGCGCTCTCCTCTTTCTCGCCAGAACGTTGAGATCGGCATTGCGGACCCGGGTGGAGGGTGTTGTCTCCAGGGCGTTCGGGCAGCGAGCCGTCGTGGCGATGTTGCTCGGCCTGATCGTCACGGCCATGGTTCAGTCCAGTTCGATCACGACGTCGCTCCTGGTTCCGCTCGCTGGTGCCAGCCTTATCACACTGGAGCAGGCGTTCCCGATTACGATCGGGGCGAATATCGGCACGACTGTCACCGCGCTCCTAGCAGCCTTGGCAGCGACCGGGGTGAATGCGTCATTGGGGATCACGATCGCGCTGGTGCATCTGCTGTTCAACCTGAGCGGAACGCTTCTCATCTATCCTGTCGAACGCGTTCGGGAGATTCCTCTTTCGGCCGCGCGGTGGTTGGCTGACGCCGTGACCGAGTCGCGGCGGTTGGCGGTCGTGTACGTGATCCTCTTCTTCTACGGGCTGCCGGCTGTGTTCGCGGTGCTCAACAGCGTACTCGACTAGGCGGAGGCGCATGTTTCGTGAATTGATCAGCATCGTCCG
>JAOTWK010000170.1 GCA_029862935.1 Gemmatimonadota bacterium
CTCATGGTGGTTGCGGATGTTATCGCGCGCACGGCGTTCATGCCGGTCGAGCTGCCGGTCGGCGTCGTGACCGCACTGATTGGTGTACCCATCTTCATCTTGCTGGTGCGCCAATGGGCGAAGTGATCTTCGACGCGCGGGAGTTGCGGTACCAGTATCCCGGCGCCGCCGAACCCGCGGTGTTCGATGTCGGGCTACAGGTCGCAGCCGGCGAGTTGGTCGGGGTCGTTGGTCCCAATGGGAGCGGGAAGACGACGTTGCTGCGACTGCTCCTGGGAGTGTTGCGACCGACCGCGGGGCAAGCGATCACAGGAAACCGCCCCGCACATAGCTGGAACCCACGGGCGTTGGCCCGCCAAGTCGGTGTGGTGGTGCAGCGCGAGGAGCCCGTGTTTCCTCTGCGTGTGCGCCAGGCCGTGCAGTTGGGTCGCTACGCGCACATGGGGGCTCTCGGGGCTCCGGGTGCGCGAGACCATGCCGCGGTGAGCCACGCGCTCGTTCGGTGCGATGTCGCTCACCTTGCGGACCGGTGGGTCGCGACGCTGTCGGGCGGCGAATGGCAACGAGTCCGGGTGGCACGGGCGCTGGCACAGGAACCTCGGGCGCTCGTGCTCGACGAGGCTACCGCCAGCCTCGACGTCCGACATGAAATGGAAGTCTTCGAGTTGGTAGCGGATCTGGTGCGACACGAGGGACTCGCTGGCGTGGTCGTGACGCACCGCGTCAACCTCGCCGCACGATTCGTCGACCGCATTGCCGTGATGGACCGTGGCGCCGCGCGGGTGGTCGGAGCACCACGCGACGTGCTGACGAAGGCAGTGATCGAGCAGGTCTTTGCGTGGCCCGTCGCCATGCAAGAATGGGACGGCGTGCCGCAGTTCGTGGCATTGAGACGAGATCGCGGACTCGAGGAGACGGAATGAGGAATGCGGTGAGTCGACGGACAGCGGTGTTGCTCTCAGCGGCGCTTGCCGTCTCGTCGCCCACGCTCGGTGCTCAGGACCCGTCTGACACCACCTTGCTCGATCCTGTTGTCGTGACCGCTGAGCGCGTACCGACGGCACGTATCGCGAGCCCTGCGACCACGACGGTGATCACGGGTGAGGAACTCGCGGAGCGTGGTCTTCGACGGGTGGCAGAGGCACTCCGCACCGTGGCAGGACTCGAGATCGTCGAGACGGGCTCTATTGGCGGCAGCACCGCGCTCTTCGTGCGGGGTGGAGAGAGCGACTATGTCAAAGTGCTCGTGGACGGCGTACCGGTAAACGATCCGGGTGGTGCCATCGACCTTGCCGATCTCACGACCGACAACGTCGAGCGCATCGAGATCGTCCGGGGCCCGGTGAGCGTGTTGTACGGATCCGACGCCGTATCCGGGGTCGTCCAAATCTTCACGCGCCGGGGTGATGGCGCCGTGCGCGGTGAGTTGAGCCTGCGCGCGGGGACCCGCACGGCACTCGAGGCCTTGGGTGGCGTCGCCGGCGGGGCAGGCGCGCTGGGGTATGCACTGACCGTCTCGCATGCCCGCAGCGAAGGCATCTACGATCTCAACAACGACTATCGCAGCGTCGTCTGGAGTGGCCAGGTCACAGCTGATCCCGACCGCCGGACCTCCGCCCAACTATCCGTGCGGCACTCGGGAAGCCGCTACCAGTTCCCGACCGACGGCACGGGTCGAGTGGAGGATCGAAACAGCTTTCAACAGCGAGACCGCACGGTTGGCGTCTTCCAGCTGCGGCGGGAGATCGCCCCTGCCATCGAAGCGCGGCTCCTGTTTGGGTTCCATGACGTTGACGGAGGTATCGACGATCAGCCAGATGGACCCGCCGACACCCTCGGGTTCTTCGGGTTTTCCAGTAATCAGGCGGGCAAACGCCGATCAGCCGAACTCGAGCTTCATGCATTCGCCCCCGGCGCGACGGTGTTGACGGCAGGTGTGCAGTACGAGCAGGAGGCTGAACGAGCGGCAACCACCTCGATCAGCGAGTTTGGTGAAGCAGAGAGCTCCTCTGACGTCCAGCGTCGCAACGTCGGGCTCTACTTCCAGCTTCACGCGGCTGGATTGGGTCGGTTGTCGGTGACCGGGGGCGTGCGTGTGGACGACAACGAAGCGTTTGGGACGTTTCTCTCTGCTCGCGCTGGCGCTGCCCTTCGCATCGGGTCTTCCACTCGCGTTCGTGCATCAATTGGGCGCGCGTTCAAAGAACCAACCTTCTTCGAGAACTTCGCCGACGGTCCGTTCGCCCGGGGCAACCCGGCGTTGCGTCCGGAGCGGTCCCTGACGTGGGAGGTAGGGATCGAGCAACACCTGCTGCATGATAAGATTTCGGTTGCCGCAGCGTACTTTGACCAGCGGTTTCGCGACCTCATTCAGTACACGTTCGCGCCACCCAGTCCCGACGACCCGACGTACGTCAATGTCGCGGCGGCGAACGCTCGAGGGATGGAGCTGGAAGCGAGTGCCACGCTGGACGTCGGTTTGCACGTGACAGGCGCCTACACCTACCTCGAAACCAAGGTGGTCGATGCCGGATTCGACACCGACGCGGGCGCGGCCTTCGTGGAGGGCGAGCGCCTGCTGCGGCGACCCACGCATGCGCTGTCCTTGAGTGCAGCACAGCATTTCGGGTCACGCGCGACCCTCTCGGCAGGGCTGCGCTATGTCGGTAGCCGTGCCGACCGTGACTTCTCGGCTGTTCCGACGCTCCCGGTCGAGTTGGCCGGGTACGGCACGGTGGATGTCTCTGCCAGGGTGACCGCCTGGACGTCCAAGACAGGCCGGCGAGGGCTCGATCTCACCGCCCGAATCCGCAACCTCTTCGATGCGGACTACCGTGAAGTCTTTGGGTTCCTGACCGCGGGACGGACTGTGGTGGTGGGGGTGAGGGTGGGACTCTGAACGCGACGACCGGGACGACTGAGGCGACCGGGACGACAAGGATGGGGGCGATTGCAGTCGTGTTCGTCGTCTCAGTCGTCAGCGTCGTCGGTGTATCTTCAAAGCATGCCCCCCACCACGACGCCGGCCATCATTCTCCACGCGTTTCCGTACGGAGAGAGCTCGAAGATCGCCCGGTTGTTGACCAGGGACTACGGGGTGCAGAGTGTCATCGCGAAAGGGGCGTCGCGCCCCAAGAGCAAGTTCGGCGCGCGCCTGCAGGTGCTGAACGAGGGAACGGCACAGCTCTACCTCAAGCCAAATCGCGATCTGCATACCCTGGCGGAGTTTGACGTGACGCACCAGCGGCACGCGTTGCCCCACGACGTGCGGCGCTACACGGCGGCGGCCGCGTTCGCTGAAGTCGTCTTGCGGTGCTGCCCCGCCGAGGCCCACCCGGAAGTATTCGACCTGACTACGCAAGCGTTGGAGCAACTCGAGACGTGCGACGTGAGCGTGCTGGACGTCGTCGCACTGGGAGCGATGTGGGCTGCCGTGCGAACCCTCGGATTTGCCCCCCGGCGAGACGCCTGTGCCCGCGACGGTCGGCGCTTGCCGACTGGAGCGGTGACGTTCTCCGTGGCAGAAGGCGGCTATCTCTGTGAGGGCTGTGCGCGAGGTGTCGAAGCGACGCGGCTTTCAGCGGTCGACCGACAGGCGCTCGAACACCTCGTCAACGGCGACCTGCATGCAGTGGGTCTGCTCTCACCGAAGCACGCCGCCGCGCATCGCCGATTGCTGGCCCGATTCGTAGAGCGCCATATGGGCGAGGGGAAGGAGCTCAGAGCCATGACGCTCTGGCAGGAGCTCACATGACGCGTCATGTCGTTGTGGGGACGGCAGGCCACGTTGACCACGGCAAGACGGCACTGGTCAAGACGCTCACTGGTACTGACACGGATCGCTGGGAAGAGGAGAAGCGTCGCGGCATTACCATCGACCTCGGTTTCGCTCGTCTCGATCTCGGATCGGGCATCACCGCGAGTATCGTCGATGTGCCGGGCCACGAGGACTTCGTTCGCAACATGGTCGCGGGCGCAACCGGCGTTGACGTGGCGCTCCTAGTAGTCGGTGCGGACGAGGGTGTCATGCCGCAGACGGTCGAGCACGTCGCGATTCTCGATCTTCTTGGGGTCCGAGCGGGCGTCGTCGCGATTACCAAGACTGATCTTGCCGAGCCGGATTGGCTCGAGCTCGTCGTTGCGGACGTGACGGAGCGGATCCAAGCCTCGTCCGTTCGCTGGGAGCCGCCGGTGTTCTTCTCGGCGGTGACGGGTCGCGGCAGCGAAGAGCTCCGCGCGGCCCTGTCCCGCGCGTCGGAGCGGGCTACCGTCAGATCGGAACATGACTTGTTCCGCATGCCGGTGGACCGGGTATTCAGCGCGCCCGGCGCCGGAACAGTCGTGACCGGTACGACGTGGAGCGGCACCGTGGCCTCTGGCGACACCGTGCGCGTACTCCCTGGGAGCGTCCGTGCCCGAGTGCGCAGCGTCGAAGTTCACGGTGAGGCGCGACCGCAGGCGGAGCCCGGCCGACGCACGGCACTGGCGCTTCCCGGCACCGAAAAGGCGGATATCACACGCGGGTGCGTAGTCGTGGCCAGTGAGACATGGCGTGAGAGCCTAGCGATCGACGTGATGCTGACCCTGTTGACCGGGGCACGGGCGATCACACAACGCACTCGGGTACGGTTTCATCTGGGCACGGCGGAGATCATGGCGCGCGTGACGCCCGCCGTCGGCGACATCGCACCTGGATCGACGGGAGCCGCCAGACTACGACTCGAACACCCCGTGGTGGCACGATGGGGTGATCGAGGGGTCCTCCGGTCATACTCACCGATGTCCACGATCGGTGGGTGCGTGATTGGCGATCCGTTCCCTCCGCGCAAGCCACGCCGACCGGTGGACCTCGAGCAACGACTGGACGTCGATCGCGCACGACGACTGCTGGCGTTCGTTGAACTGGGTGGATGGAACGGCTTGCCGCTTGACGATGTCGCGGTGCGCACGGGCGTGCACGTTCGCGACGTGCCCGAAGTGGTGGAGCAAGCGCGAGCCCTTGGGGTGCGGATCGTGGGCGAGCGGCTCGTAGCGGGGACAGTCCTCGACCACGCGCGTGATGTCACGCTCGAGGCCATCGGGACGTACCACGGAGCGCATCCGCTGGAACCCGGCATGCCGCGTGAGCTGGCACGGGCGGTGTTGCGGCGCCCCGAATACGCGGATGTCGTGCACACCGGGCTCGCAGAGCAGGGAATCGTACAGGTCGAACGTGAAACCCTTCGACTCACCGAGTTCCGTCCGGAGCTTTCGGCTCGTCACAGCGAGTGGGCAACGGCCATGCGGCAGATTCTCGAGGAAGCAGGTCCGCGCGGTGCAACCGAACCCGAACTTGCTGCCGGCGTCGGTGTCGAGCGGGTCCGGGATGTGGCAGAATTCATGGTGCGGCAGGGCGAAGCCGCTCGAGTTGGGCAGGATCGTTACTTCGATGCGGTGGCGCTTGGGCAACTTCAGACCCAGATTCTCGACTTCATCGCAGAGCATGGGCGAGCTACGCCTGCCCAACTACGTGACATTACCGGACTTACGAGGAAGTACCTCATCCCAGTTCTAGAGTGGATGGATGGATCGGGATTCACGATTCGCGACGGAGATAGTCGGCGGGCGGGACCTGCCGGAGCGAGGGGTGTAAAACACACTTGACGGGGGTAGTGATCAATCCTAGCTTCGATTCAGAAGGACTGATCGGTAACTAAACCCAAGGAGTGGGACGCAAGAATCTTATACGTCTGATAGGAGTTGGACATGAAGCTAGCCTGGGCGGTGGTGGTTTCGCTCGGGCTCCTGATCGCTGTGCCGGCGGTCGTAGAAGCTCAAGACAGCACCGATTCTCCGGTGCGGCTGCACAGGAACTACCCGAATCCGTTCAATCCGGAGACGACAATTCCGTTCTCCCTCGATTTTGGTATGTGGGGGGGTGGGAAGCAGCCTGTTGTGTCACTTCGGATCTACAACATCTTGGCACAGCTCGTGGCGATCCCGATTCTCCAAGGGTCGGGGGAGCCGCTCGATAATGTGTCGTTGGCGTGGAACGGAACCGGGGACTTCGCCGCGTATTGGGATGGTATGGTCCGCGGCACGGGCCATGAAGCGGCGTCAGGAGTCTACGTCTACCAGCTAGTGGTCAATGGGAAGGCGCAATCGAAAAAGATGACCATAGTGAAGTAGCGAAAGGGAGCTTCGAGCGAGGGACGTCATTTCGACAGTATGAGAAGGAACAGCGCGCCGGCCACAAGCCGGCGCGTCTGTCTTTGTGGCACAAACACGTCAGAAATGCATGTTTCAGGCGGTATGGAGGTTGCCCCCCAAAGTGAGACGTAGCGGATGGCCGATGGCTGAAGACTTACAACTGACAACTGACATCTGACACCATGATTCGACCAGAACGACTGACTGTGAAAGCGGGTGAGGCCCTTCAGGCCGCCGTGGCGCTCGCCAGGGCACGGGGCAATCCGGTGGTGAATGATGCCCACCTCTTCCTTGCGTTACTCGAGCAGGAAGAGGGCATCGTCGTTCCGGTGCTGCAGAAGACTGGGGTGGGCGTGACCGAGCTTCGTCAGGAGGTACAACGGGAGCTCGACCGGCTGCCAACCCAGAGTGGTGAGGCCAATCCCACGGTCTCTCGAGAGCTGGGTGCGGCGCTTGATGCGGCCGACGCGATCGCGAAGAAGCTCGATGATGCCTACGTGTCGACGGAGCACGTGTTGATTGGCCTCGTCGAGACGAAGGGGACGAGCGCGTACCAGCTCCTTTCGGCAAGGGGCGTCAGTCAGGACGAGCTGTTGCAGGCGTTGGCCGCCGTGCGCGGCAGCCATCGCGTGATGGACGTCGACCCGGAGCAGCAGTACCAGGCGTTGGAGCGCTTCACCAAGGATCTCACCGACCAGGCCCGGGTGGGCAAACTCGACCCGGTGATCGGGCGGGATGAGGAAATCCGGCGCGTCATTCAGGTGTTGTCCCGCCGTACCAAGAACAACCCGGTCCTCATCGGCGAAGCGGGTGTGGGGAAGACCGCGATCGTCGAAGGATTGGCCCAGCGGATCGTGAACGGTGATGTGCCGGAATCGCTGCGCGGGAAACGCATCGTCGTGCTCGATATCGGTCAACTGCTGGCTGGGGCCAAGTATCGCGGCGAGTTCGAGGAGCGGCTGAAGGCCGTCCTCAAGGAGATTACGAGTCAGGAAGGCAAGTTCGTCGTCTTCATCGACGAGTTGCACACACTCGTGGGAGCCGGGGCGGCCGAGGGCGCGGTGGATGCGTCGAATATGCTCAAGCCCGCGCTCGCGCGCGGGGAGCTACACGTGGTCGGTGCGACGACGCTTGATGAGTACCGAAAACACGTTGAGAAGGATAAAGCACTCGAGCGACGATTCCAGCCGGTCTATGTCGGGGAGCCTTCCGTAGAAGACACCATCGCCATCCTCCGCGGGCTCAGGGAGCGCTACGAGGTTCATCACGGCGTGCGA
>JAOTWK010000171.1 GCA_029862935.1 Gemmatimonadota bacterium
AATTCAGGCAGTAATTCCCACCGCCAAGGGCGCCGTTCCGGCAGTCCGCTCGCGTGGGGTGGGGTGGGGTGGGGTGATGATTCTCGGAGACGCAGATGCGCAAGCCTTATAACTCTTTCGAAATGGCGCAATCCCAGTTCGATGGCGCTGCCGATCTATTGAACCTCGACCAGGCAACCTGTGATCTGCTGCGGTTTCCGCTGCGCGAGTACTCTTTTGCCATTCCCGTGCGCATGGACGACGGGACAATGCAGATCTTCCGCGGGTTTCGCGTCCAGCACAACGACGCCAAGGGTCCCTGTAAGGGTGGAATCCGGTTCCATCCCCTCGAAACGCTCGACACGGTACGGGCGCTTGCCATGTGGATGACCTGGAAGTGCGCCGTGGTGGATATTCCGTTGGGTGGCGCCAAAGGCGGCGTCGTCTGCGATCCGCATAACCTGAGTCTTCGCGAGCAGGAAACGATCTGCCGCGGGTACGTGCGCCGCATGGGTCGGAACATGGGTCCCAACTCGGATGTCCCCGCCCCCGACGTCATGACCTCGGCGCAGCACATGTTGTGGATGTTGGACGAGTTCGAGGCCGTCCACGGCTCCAAGCAGCCTGGGTTCATCACCGGGAAGCCAGTCGGCGTGGGTGGCTCGCACGGGCGCGCCGAAGCCACTGGGTTCGGACTGGTGTTCATGCTGCGTGAAGCACTCAAGGAACTGAGCATTCGTCCGGCCAACACGACAGCGAGTGTACAGGGATTCGGCAACGTGGCGCAGAACGCCATCAGGCTCTTCGACCAGATCGGTGGACGGACCGTGTGCGTCTCGTGCTGGGACCAGGAGGACCGCAAGAGCTACGCGTTCCACCGGAAGGACGGCATCGATCTCGATCAATTGCTTGGGATCACGGACCGCTTCGGTGGGATCGACAAGGCCAAGGCTCCGGACCTCGGGTTCGAGGTGCTGCCAGGTGACGCCTGGCTCCAGCAAGACGTCGACATCCTCATCCCGGCCGCGCTCGAGAGCCAGATCACGGAGGATAACGTGAGCATGATCAGCGAGCGGGTGAAGATCGTCGCCGAGGGTGCAAACGGACCGACGACCCCTGCCGCGGACCAGCTCCTCGAACAGCGGCAGGTGTTTGTGATCCCCGACCTGTTGGCGAATGCCGGTGGGGTCACGTGTAGCTACTTCGAGCAAGTCCAGAGCAACACCAACTACTACTGGGACAAGGACGAGGTACTGGGCAAGTTGGACGTGAAGATGACCGACGCCTTCGTAGCGGTGAGCGAGTTTGCCAAGAAGCGGAAGCTCTACATGCGCACGGCCGCCTACGTCATCGCCGTCGATCGCGTCGCGCGTGCCTGCCGGGACCGGGGCTGGCTCTGATGCGCAATGGCGCCGCGGCCGGACGTGGGTTGCCGCGCTTCACGAAGGAGTCTCTCTCACCGGGTGCCCCGCCCTGCCGCATAGGCGACGGGGAGATTGGTGGCAAGGCCCACGGTCTGGTCTTTGTGCGCGCTATCGTCGAATCACAGTTCGGCGCCGCGGCTGTGCCGGACATCGACGTGGACATCCCCTCCCCAATCATCCTCACCACCGATGTGTTCGACGCATTCATGGAGCGAAACCGCCTGTTGGACGTCGCGCTCTCGGACGTGCCGGACCAGCGCATCGCACACGCCTTCCAGCATGCCGACCTCCCGACGGAGATCTTAGGCGATTTGCGGGCGATAACCGACACGCTGCGGACACCGCTCGCCATACGCTCGTCCAGCCTGCTCGAGGACGCCCTGTTCCGCCCATTCGCGGGCGTCTACGAGACCAAAATGACCCCGAACAACCAACCGGACGCCAGCACGCGGTTCCAACGGCTCGCCGAGGCCATCAAGTTCGTGTATGCGTCGATGTTCTTCCGGGCGGCGAAGGATTACGTCCGCTCCACCGACCACACGACCACCGATGAAAAGATGGCAGTGGTCATGCAACAGGTCGTGGGTGGCCGTCACGGTGATCGCTTCTATCCGGAGCTGTCCGGCGTCGCACACTCGTTCAACTTCTATCCATCCGGCGACGCCGGGCGCGACGAAGGAGTGGTCGCCCTCGCACTGGGCCTCGGGAAGACGATCGTGGACGGCGGCAGGAGTTACTCGTACTCGCCTGCCCGACCCAAAGCGCCACCGCCGTTCGCGTCTCCCAAGGACCTCATGGCTAACACGCAGAACCGGTTCTGGGCAGTGAACGTCGGGAAGCCGCCACCGTTCGATCCGATCGCAGAGACCGAATACCTGCTCGAGTGCAGCCTCAGCGACGCCGACTATGATGGTGCGTTGACGCACGTCGCGTCGACGTACCTGGCGTCATCAGATCGCGTCTCGCCGGGTGTCGGGGCGGACGGACCGCGCGTTCTCACCTTCGCACCGCTGCTCGTGCTGGAGGATTACCCGTTCAACCGCGTGGTGCGGGCCCTGCTCGATGCGTGCGCGGAAGCCGTGGGCAGAGATGTCGAGATCGAGTTTGCCATGACATTCCCTGCCGACGGCGGATCCCGTCCGCGGTTCGGACTGCTGCAAGTGCGTCCCATGATCGTTTCGGACGAGCAGGTCGAACTGAGTCCGTCTGAACTGACGGCACCCAACGTGGTCATTGCGTCTGAGCTGGTGATGGGCAACGGCACGGCACGAGACATACGGGATATCCTCTACGTGAACCCAACCACGTTTGAGGCGCGCCACACACGGACCATTGCCGGGCAGCTCGGCAAGATGAACTCCCGCCTCCTCGCCGAAGACCGGCCGTACCTCCTGATCGGTTTCGGCCGCTGGGGCAGCTCGGATCCCTGGCTTGGCACCCCGGTCAAGTGGGGGGAGATTTGCGGCGCTCGAACGATCGTCGAAGCCACGAGACCTGACATGTGGGTGGAGGCAAGTCAGGGTTCGCACTTCTTTCACAATATCTCGAGCAGTGGCGTGAGCTACTTCTCGGTGGGGCACGACATGACACCGGGGATCGACTGGACGTGGCTCGAGGCGCAGCCTGCTGCGGCCGAGACGGACTTGGTGCGGCACGTGCGGCTCGACCAGCCACTGCTGGTCAAGGTCGACGGTCGCACAGGCCGGGGTGTGATCACACACGGGGAGCCGCAGTGATGACGGACCGCGACCCGCGTGCCGAACGTCTGCTCGACGACCTGAAAGAGCGCGCAAAGGAGCTCGACTGCTTGTATCGAGTCGATGAGATATTGGGCGGCGACGGCGAGCAATACGAAGTGTTCAACGCCCTGATCGACACGCTGCCGCAGGGCTGGAAACACCCCGAAGTCTGTCAGGCTCGCATCATCGTCGAGGAACAGATCTACCAACCCGCCGCATTCGTCGACACGCCGTGGAGCATGCGCGCCGAGATCGACGTCGAGGGAGATCTGGTCGGTGAGATCTCCGTGTCCTACATCGAGGCGCGGCCAGCTGCCGACGAGGGACCGTTCCTGCGAGAGGAGTGGCGCCTCCTTCGGGCAATCGCGGAGCGGGTTGGCCACTATCTGACCCAGCAACGCACATGGGAGCGTCGTGCCAAGCTCGTGGACCGACTCTCGAGCAGCAACACTCGGTCGTGGCACGTGCTCGTCGAGTTTTTGCAGCAGACAGATCAGGAGCTGCTCAAGCGCATCACGCGCAAGATGATCAACCTCCTCTACTGGAGCGGCGTCGAGGAAGCCGCCGCGCTGTTGCGGGCCGAGATTGGCGAACCCGGTGACGATGCGTTCGAAGCGGGTGACGATAATCGGCCCCTGGGGAGGCGGCCACTGCACGCCCCTCCGGAGCTGGTCGAGCGCACGTTCGAGCTAGCGGACCGGCACCTCGACGGGTCCGAGATCGTCTCCCACATGCAGGCGTGGATCAGTGAAGACAACTGCGGCTTCCTGATCCAAGCCCTCGAGGATCAGTCTACCACCACCAATCAGATCGCTGAGCACGTTCTTCGCTTCGCGACCCAAGCGGGCGATCGCACGCAGCTCTCGGCAGCGCTGCACATGAGCCTCAAGGTCGGGTTGCTCCGCACGATCGTGCTGGATCGACTCGACTTCATCGGCGCGGCCAAGCGCTTTGTCGAGGTGGACGACTTCTTCGATCTGATCCAGCGCGTCGTGTATCCCGCCGAGAGCCACGGCAAGCTGGGCGGGAAGGCGGCAGGGTTGTTTCTCGCACAGAAAGTCCTGGCACGAGCGACACAGCACGCCGAGCTGTTTGCCAACGTCAAGATCCCGCGAACGTGGTATGTCGCGTCGGATGCGATTCTGGACTTCATCCAAATCAACCAGCTCAAAGAGGTCTACAATCGGAAGTACATGGAGATCGACCGGGTGCGGCAGGATTACCCGTTCCTCATCCAGCTCTTCAAGAACTCCCAGTTTCCGGTCGAGGTGACGCGGGGCCTGGCCCCAGTGTTGGACGAGTTCGCCGGCCGTCCCTTGATCGTGCGGAGCTCGAGTGTACTCGAGGATCAGTCCGGCGCCTCCTTCTCGGGCAAGTACAAGAGCCTATTCCTTGCGAACCAGGGCACCAAGCGGGAGCGCACCGAGGCCCTGCAAGACGCGATCGTGGAGATTTGGGCTTCGGTCTTTGGGCCTGATCCCATCGAGTACCGTGCTGAGCGTGGAATGCTGGACTTCCGGGAAGAGATGGGAATCCTGATCCAAGAAGTGGTCGGGACCCGGGTCGGCAGGTACTACCTACCGGCATTCGCCGGGGTCGCATTCGGCAACAACGAGATCCGCTGGTCCCCACGTATCCAGCGGGAGGACGGACTCGTCCGCATGGTGCCGGGCCTCGGAACGCGCGCGGTAGACCGCGTGGCCGACGACTACCCCGTGTTGCTGAGTCCCGGACAGCCCGGCCTTCGGGCCAACGTCACCCCCGACGAGGTCATGCGCTACTCACCCAAGAAGGTGGACGTCATTGATCTCGAGACGAACAGCTTCGAGACGATCGATCTCCAAGCGTTGTTGCGGGCCCACGGGAACGAGTATCCCCTGGTGCAACAGATGGTGTCCATCGTGGACGGCGACCGTCTGCGCGAGCCGATGGGCCTCGAGCCCGACTTCGAACGCGACGACGTGGTCGTCACCTTCGAAAACATGATCGGTAGAACCCCGTTCCCTCAGCAGATCCGGGCCGCCCTCGACACGCTTCGCGAAGGTCTCGGCGTCCCGGTAGACATCGAGTTCGCGAGCGACGGAACGGATCTGTACATCCTGCAGTGCCGCATCCAGAGCCACTCGGAAACCCGCACACCGCCGATCATCCCTCCGAACCTCCCCGACAAGGACGTGCTGTTCACTGCGCACCGACAGGTCGCCAACGGCCGCGTGTCGGATATCCGCTACATCGTGTACGTGGACCCAGCGGCGTACGGACGCCTCGCGACACGCAAGGAGCTGATACAGGTGGGAGAGGCGGTGGGCCGAGTGAACGCGCTGTTGCCGAAGCGGCAGTTTGTGCTCATGGGCCCTGGTCGCTGGGGCAGTCGGGGCGACATCAAGCTGGGTGTCAGCGTGACCTATTCGGACATCAACAACACGGCGATGCTCATCGAAGTCGCGCGCCAGAAGGAGAATTACGTGCCCGAGTTGTCATTCGGCACGCACTTCTTCCAGGATCTGGTGGAGGCAGACATTCTCTACCTCCCGCTGTACCCGGACGAGCAGGGCGTGGTGTTCCGCGAGGAGTTCTTCACTCGAGCCACCAACCTGCTGCCCGAGCTCTTGCCCGCCTATGCGCACTTGGAGGCCGCGCTCACCGTGATCGACGTCGCCGCCGAGCGGAAAGGTCAGCTGCTGCAGGTGCTCATGAGCGGAGATGCGGACAAGGCGGTCGGGTTGCTCGCTGGAGCCGGTCAGAAACGGACGAGAACCTGAGCGGCAGCAGCTGACGGCTGATGGCGACAGCTGAAAGCTGCATGACAGACGACAGAGTCATCGAATCCCCGCGCTTACCCCGTCCGGTTCCTGCGACATCCACGGCTGCGCCGGCAGTGGCCGTTGCCTGGGCCACATCTCGGCCAGCGTGTCCGCCTCGTACAGTCGACCGTTCTTCATCACGTAGCGGAGCTTCACCGTGTTGCGGAGGTCGGTCAACGGCTCCTCATCAAACACCAGCAGGTCTGCAAGCTTGCCCACCTCCACGGTGCCAATGTCCTTCTCGAACCCAATCGCCTCCGCTCCGTAGATCGTGGCCACACGCAGCGCGTCGTGATTCGACAGTCCCCCGGACGCCATCGCCCACAGCTCCCAGTGATACCCCAGTCCCTGCAGCTGACCATGGCTCCCGACCCCCGCACGTGCGCTGTCTTCCACCAACCGCTTGATGAACTCGGCGTGCTTCGAGAACACATACTCCTCATCGAGGAACCACCCCGACTGCCCTGGGCTGCCACCGGCTCCCGGGCCGCGACGACGGCTGCGCGCGTCGACACTCTCGTGCGGCGCGAACCGCCGCAGCTTGGCGTTGTCGTGCACGTCTTCGTGCGTATAGAAATAGTTTTCGCCGAACGGCCCGCCGTACGACACCAACAGCGTGGGGCTGTTGGTGGTCTGTGACGCCTTGAAGAGCTCGACGACATCGTCGAAGATCGGCGCGATCGGCAGGGAATGCTCGATGCCGGGATAGCCGTCGATCGCGTGCGTCAGCTCGATCTTGAAGTCGAGCCCACCTTCGGTGGTGGGCATCAACTCCAGCTTCTTCGCGGCTTGAATGATCCACTGCCGCTGCTGCCGGTTGCCCGACATGTACATCTTGAGCGTCTTGGTGTCGTAGTACTCGCTGTAGCGCCGGAGCACCTGCTCGGCGTGATCGGCATTGCGGATGTTCTCGCTGATGAACACCCCCGGTCCCGTCGAGTAGATGCGTGGGCCGATCATGCCACCGGTTTCCACGCGGTCCTGATAACTCAATATGTCGGTCGAGCCGGTCTGCGGATCGCGCGTGGTGGTGACTCCAAACGCGAGATTGGTGAGATACTGCCACGTCTGCTCGACGTGGATCTCCGGTACGAGCCACTGCGCGTGGTAGTGTGTGTCCACGAAGCCCGGCGTGAGCGTCTTGCCGGACACGTCGACCACCGTCGCCCCGGCCGGAACCTCGACCGAATCGCGTGGTCCGACCCCGACGATCCGGTTGTCGGTCACCACGACGGCGGCATCCTCGATGATCTCTTTCTGTTTCATGGTGAGCACACGACCGCCGAGCAAGACGACCGTCCCCCGTGGGACATCGCGCGGAAGCATGACCGAGACGCGTGTCTTGGCAGGCCGGTAACTCACCGTGTCGGCCTTGGCGGTATCCAACCCCGCCCGCACCGAGTCGGCTTGCGCTCTGATGAGCGCGATCTTCGCGCGCAATGAGTCG
>JAOTWK010000172.1 GCA_029862935.1 Gemmatimonadota bacterium
GCCCGCTGCAACGACCTCTGAATGGACAGGTTGGCCCAGGCGCCCTCCGAGAACAGGAGCTGCGACCCAGAAAAGCCTCCGGTGAGCGAGCGCTGGGGTTGCGACCCAAAGCTCGCGGCGGCGCGGTCCTCGTCGACAATGAGCCCGCGCCCGAAGAGATCCGCTTGCGGCAGGAGCGCCGCGCGCGCGAGCGTCACCTCTTTCTCCCCCGCCGACACGGCGCGTCGCTGCGCCGCGAGCTGGAGGTTCGCGTCCACCGCCTCCGTCATCACGCTCTCGAGGGTGACTTCCCGCTCGATGTCCTGCCGCACCTCGTTGATGAGCGTGGCCTCGGTCAACACGCTGAAACTGGGGAACACACCGATGGCCCGCGCGGTCTCCATGTTGATCGTGAGCTCTTCGTCCCGCGCGAACTCCACGGGAATCGTCGCGGGGTCCTCACCCAGCAGAATGCGCTGCGCATTGAGCGCTACACGGCGGGCGATGCGGGGGAAATAGGAGTCCCCGTTGAGGCTCATCAGCGCGCCCCGTGGAACGTCCTCGATGAAGAACGAGAGTGTAGGGAGCGGGCGGTCGCGCAGTGCAGCAATGAGCCGCTCTGTCTCGCCCACCTGTAGGCTCGTGAGCCAGGCGAGGAACACGGCGTCCGCGTCATCGGGAATACCGGCGAGCGTCGTCTCGTCCACCGCCGCGAGCGGCATGAGGGTGACTCGTATGTTGACCGCTTGCATCGCCTGCTCGAGCCGCTGGCGCAGCTCCGGGACGGCCTCGAGGTAGTACGGATTCGTGAGAATCACGAGATGTTGGAACTCGACGACCTCGCGAAAGGCCTGAATCTCCCGCAGCACCTGCGTCGGGTGTGTGATGTACACGAGGTTGGGGATGCCGCTTCCCCCCTCAACCTCGGAAATACCAAGCAGGGCGGCGTCGGGGATGTACGGCGCGATCACGGGTTTGGGCAGCGCGCCTCGCCGCACCGCATCCACCGAGCCGATCACCCCTGACGTGATCACCAAGTCGATGCTTGGGTCGTCGAGGAGGCGCGTGGTGGCCTCTCGCACGCCGGCCAACGTCCAGTCGGCCTCCAGCTGGGCCGAGGCGGGAAACTCCACGTTGAACTCCGAGCGCAGGAGATCGGTCAGCTCCCGCTTGAGGAGTGCTAAGGCGTCGGCGTTCCGTGCCCAGGGCCCGTCGACCACAATCCCAATGCGAATGGTCTGTCGTTGCTGTGCCTGGAGCGATCCTGATCCGAGTCCGAGGAGCAGGAGCCCAACGAGGAGACGGTACATGGGGAACTCGCGGGAACAAGGTTGTGAAGCCGGGACAACCTCCAAACAACGGGCAGGAGTCCCGTTGCACAAGAGGGCGGAAGAAGGGGTCAAGGGGAGCGACCAAGTCTGGGCCGCGGCGTTGACCGCCGCGGCGATTGCGACGCCGTTGATCTAGCGGATGTTCGATTCCTAGGCGGGGTGTTGCGTCAACAATTTCGCTTCAACAACTTCTCGTCTTCGACGGTCGCTCTATGGAGCGGCCGTTCGTGCGTTGGGGCCCCAAAGGGGACCCCACACTCCGCGTACCTCGCGGTTACTGGAGCGCTGTCGCATCTTCTCTTGGTATGAGCGACACCATTGACCGTCTCCAAGCCGCCCTCGCCGACCGCTACACCATCGAGCGGGAACTTGGCGCCGGTGGCATGGCTACGGTCTACCTGGCGGAGGACCCCAAGCACGACCGCAAGGTGGCGATCAAGGTGCTCCGGCCCGAGCTCGCCGCGGTTTTGGGTGCCGAGCGCTTTGTGCAAGAGATCAAGACCACCGCCAATCTCCAGCACCCGCACATCCTGCCACTGTTCGACTCAGGCCAGGTCGAGGGATTCCTCTACTATGTAATGCCGTACGTCGAGGGGGAAACCCTGCGGAACAAGCTGAACCGCGAGACACAGCTCGGCATTGAGGAATCGGTGAAGATCACGATCGAGGTCGCCGACGCGTTGGACTACGCGCACCGCCACAACGTGATCCATCGCGACATCAAGCCCGAGAACATTCTGCTGCACGACGGGCGACCGGTGGTGGCGGATTTCGGCATCGCGTTGGCGGTGAGCGCCGCGGCGGGCGGACGGATGACCGAGACGGGACTCTCGCTCGGGACGCCGCACTATATGAGCCCCGAGCAGGCGACGGCCGAGAAGCAGCTCTCCAACCGGTCGGACATCTACTCGCTGGGTGCGGTGCTCTACGAGATGCTCACCGGCAGCCCGCCCCACGTGGGCACCTCGGCGCAACAGATCATCATGATGATCGTGACGGACGAGCCGCGGCCGGTGACCGAGTTGCGGAAGTCCGTGACGCCCAACGTGGCGGCCGCGGCGACAAAGGCGCTCGAGAAAGTGCCCGCGGATCGGTTTGCGAGTGCGGCCGAGTTTGCCGCGGCACTGACGGACCCGGCATTCACGCTCCCTACGACAGGGGCGGCACCGTCGGCCGAGAGACCGGTGAGCGGCCCACAGAAAAGCGGCACCATCGCTGTTCTGGGCGTCGCCGCCGTACTCGCGCTGGTCGCCCTTTGGGGTTGGCTCCGACCGGTAGCCGGAGGCGGCCCGACTGTCTACGACGTCGCCGTGACGTCGGGCGGTAACATGCGCGTGAGCGATCTCACGAACTTCAGCGTCTCGGCGGACGGAGCGTCCGTCGTCTACGAATCTGGCGGCGACGGTCCGCTCTGGATCCGCAACTTGTTGGACGATGGCACGCGGCCGATCATCGGCACGGAAGGTGGAGGATTGCCCCGGATTTCGCCCGATGGCCAGTATGTCGCATTTGTGACCGGCGGCAGGCTGCTGCAAATCGTATCGCTCGACGGGGGGGCACCGCGCACGCTGGCCGAAACGACGACTATGGCAGGCCTCCGTTGGTTAGCGGACGGACAGATCTTGTTGGGTGATAACGACGGGCAGCGCTTTCGGTGGATTGATCCGCAGTCTGGGGACGTCACGGAGCGAGTTTCACAGTACTGCATCCTCCCGGCCGTAGTCCGAGACGGGGCGCTCTTGTGTGGCGGTGGGGGGGTCAAGTACGCGTACCTGCAGTCGGCATCGGGCAGGACGTGGCTTAGGGTTGCCGACCGCCGCGCAAGCGATTCCCTCGCGCCGAAGCTCAGGGGATCCGATTTCCGCATCGTCGACGATCGATATCTCATCTATATGTCAGCCGATGGTGCGTTACGCGCCACGTCGGTGGATCTCGAGCGCATGCAGGTGGGACGGTCGGTCACGCTCGTGGGCGGCGTGCGTCGCGAGAGCTACACAGGTGCGGGACAGTACGACATTTCCCCGAACGGGACGTTGGCATATATCCCGGGCGCGAACGCGGAAGTCGGCCGCCTCGTGGTCAAGCGGGGAGACGCCGAGCCCGAGCCCCTGCCCATCGAGCCGGACCCGTTTGTCATCTTCGACCTGTCGCCCGACGGGCGCAGGCTGGCCGCGGTTGTCGAGGGGGTCGATGCCCAAGAGCTGCGGATCTACGAACTGGACAGTCGGCGGTCGCGCACGTGGGTGAGCGATCACCATATCTTGCAGCCCCGCTGGGATCCACGCGGTGAGGAGCTCGTCTTCACGGTTGCCGACCTCGAGGGACCGCCTGTGACGCTGCGCGGTTCCCCCAACGCCGCGACCCGTCCCGACACCGTCACGGGAGTGAGTGGTTATCTGTGGGTGTCGCACTACCGCTCCGATCGCGATCTGTTTGGATGGGCACCGAGGGCGGTTGCGATCGACCTCACATCTGATCCTGTGACGGTCGACACCGTGATCGATGAACCGGTGTGGGCGGCATCGCTCTCCCCGGACGGCCACTGGCTCGCCTTCAGCGTCGGCAGTGCTGGGGGCCCCCTGGTCCTCGAGCCCTACCCGGCGAGCGGTGAGCGTTTTGAGGTAACAACCCACGGCTTCGAGCCGATGTGGCTCTCCGAGCGGCTGCTCGTCTATGATGCCTTAGGGACGATCCACCGGGTCCACATTGATCCCGCCAGCGCGCGTCCAGTAGGAACACCGCAACCGTGGTTCTCCGATCCGCGGTTCAAACAGACCGCTGGCCCGTCGTATCTCGTGACCCCGGATGGTGGGGTGATGTACGTCCAGGGAATCGTGGAGAACTCCGCGTCCTTCCTGCGGGTGATCCCGAACTGGGTGGACGAGATGAAACGCGCGGTGGACGACGCGAACCGATGAGGAGTGGCGAGGCCGTTCTCAGTTGTCAGTGATCAGTTATTCGTCGCTTGCCCTGACAACTGAAGACTGACGACCGAGAACTGTCGTTCTGCCATCCTACGCAATTACCGCCGCTCGGCCGGCCTCGCCGGCAACACGCGAGCAACCGTCCGACTCATGCCGTCTACCAGCACGGGCAACGACTCCTCGATGCGCAGGTTGACCTTGGATGCGCCGCTCACGATTTGGGTCTCGTGATAGTGCATTTCGGATGCGGCTTCGACGTCCGCGACGCTGTCACCGATCGCGACCGTCTCCGTGACGAGGACATCGGTGGTCAACATGTGTGCGATGTGCTTGGTGTTCGCGTCAACGATGAAGCCGACCGCCCCGACCGCGAGACCGACACCGGTGGCCGCGCGGCCACCGCCACCCACGACATCGGTCGCTAGGCCCGCCGCAAGGCCGGCCGTAAACGCGCTACTCATGGCGTCCTCGAGGGTCTGACCCTCAGACATCTCGGCCTCCGTCAACCGCAAGTGGTTGACTTGGATGATGTACGTGGCGTCGTCTGGGTCCTCGACCACCGTGTAGCCCGATGCGGTGAGCTGTCGATCGAAGTGCGGGCGAATCGTGATGGCGCTATCGGCCGTGCAGGTTTCCTCGACGTACACGGTTGGGGGCAGATCACTGCGGAGTTCGAGGAACACGGACGCACTCGTTTGTGTGTGTGACCTCAGCTCCCCGTACCGCATGTGCATCCGCATCGTGGCACATCCGCCGAGCAGGATGGACCCAACCAGCGCGATGACAGTCGATCGTCCGAAAGGCATGGGTGGCTCCCTTCAGCCCAATGAAGAAGACCCTGGGGCACCAGCGTGACACCGTTAGTGTGTTTCACCACCGTCAAGCGAGCGTCAAGTGGTTTGTAACCGCGCGACGCTCGCGGCGATGCCGAAGCCATGACGTCGCGGTAGGAGGCTCACACGTAACCGGGAGAGCGGGACTTCTTCCCACCGGTCGGTCTTGATGAGGAGACCCGTTACCCCACCTGACACTGCGCCAATGCCTCCGAAAATGAGCGCGCCGTACACTCTGCATTCGCTGTCCTCGGGTGCGGCTCCAGCGGACCGGTCTCTGCATAGGATGTCACCGGGAGATGACGAACGATGCGCTGTGGGCGGCCATCGCAAACCCTGGGGGCTCACGATGGAACAACATACCGAGCTGATGAACACGCTGCTCAAAAACGCGGTGCCATAGGGAGTTGTCAGTTCTCAGCGTTCAGTTCTCAGTTATCGGTTCTCGAGTGGATCTCCCCGAGAACTGCAAACTGAAAACTGACGCACTACCATCTGACGTTGCTACCGACTCTGTCAGAAGGCAAACCCCGCACTGGCATAGATCCCCGCTCGTTCTTCGCTCTTTGCCAGCGCGACGCTCACGGTGTTGGCGGATGTGAGAAACGAAACCCAGACACCTCCGCCAGCTGCCCAGTGCCACTTCGTGGACGATTCACCATCGAGGAATACGCGTCCCACATCGCCCAGTCCGAAGATGCCGATGTGACCCGGCAACAGCAGCACAATCCGACTCAGCTGCAGCCGCAGTTCGGCACTCCCGTAGACCGCCGCGTCGCCGGCGAATCGGTTCTGGCGGCCGAGTCGCACAGTCGACGCGCCACCGATGAACGCCGCTTCCTGAAACGGATACGTGCCGAACACGCGCCTGCCCCCGACCCGTAAGGCCAGCGTCGGCGCGAGCGGCGCGCTGGTGGCGGAGAGATAGGTCGTCGCCAGGCCGTGTACCTCACCGAACGTCGTGCTGTCCACATCCCATACCCCGGGCGTAACGGCACCGCCGAGCACGAGGAGCACTCCGCGAGACGGCGCCGCCGGCACGTCTCTCGTATCGAACCGCAACTCGGCACGCCCGCCAACCTGACCGAAGTTCCCGGTGCCGTAGAGATCGGGCATGGTAGCGAGAAACCGGCCCGGCTGATCCTTGGTGCTGGAGTATTTGAGCGTAGGTCCAAACGCGAGCGCGGTCGACGGGGCGAGTGACAGCACCATCGCCGCATCGAACGTGTACTGGACCTGGTTGACCCGGTAGAACTCGCCGGCGTCGGAGTCCACCAGCGCGGACTCGTTTCCGAAGCCGTGAAACCGTACCACGTCGATCCCGGAGGCGGTGGCGCCCATTCGGAAGTAGGACGCGGAATTGGATCGATGGACGTGCGCGAGGATGCCAGCCCGGAACGTTCTGGCTCCTGCCGCGAAACCTCCGTCCACGCGCACCCGTGACGCGTACGGAGCGTGGCGGAATCCGAAGTGCTTGCGGTAGACACCGGTGCCCACGAAGAGCCCGACATCGGGGCTCATCCCTGCCATGGCGAGAAACTGCCACCGGTTCCCCCAGTCGCGGTGCGGCGGGTCGTTCAGTGATTCCCGCGGAGGCGGCGTGTAGGACCGTCGATCGATGTTGACGCGCGCGCGTCCCGTGACGCGATCCCCGTCGGCCGTGTAGAAGTGCATTCCGCTCGCCCGTGACGCATTGCTCAACAGATCACGCCCGGTGCCGGCGATGATGCGGAGGGTGATGCCACGGCCGTCGCCGCGCACGACGACGCGATCGTCTCCCCCATGGAGAAACAGTCGAATCTCCGACGTCTCGGCAGGGTCGAAGCGACGGCGCAGATAGGGATCGGCTGATGGCGGGACACGACTCGCGACCGTGACCTCGACGCCCCCGTCACGCTGTCGATCGATGGTGACGAGCTCCGCTTGATCAGTGGCGTGGAGCGTCGCCTCTCGCGCCAGCATGCGGTAGAACGCGTGCGTGGCCGCCGGGAGTCGGTCACGTCGCTGCTTGAGCGCGCGCGCAAGCCTCACGCTGTCGAGCGCGCGGTATTCCTGCGGCATGCTGGCGACTGCAGCATCGATGACGGAGTCGGTGAGACACGTCTGCAGTGCGGTGGCGACCGAGTCCCAGATCGGTCGCTGCAATTCCATGAGAAAATGGCGATCGACCTCCTGCCCGTTCCACGTGAGGCCGACCATGTTGGGGTACTCGTCGCCGAAGCTCGTGAGCCGAGGGGTAGCCAACCGTCCGAGTGCCGGGAGCAGGCCATCGTAACGGACGAATGTGTAGTCGCGGTCTTCGGGGATGGGTA
>JAOTWK010000173.1 GCA_029862935.1 Gemmatimonadota bacterium
GGTCAGGGGTTCGAGCCCCCTCAGCTCCACTTAGGATCGGTGCCCCGTGGTGTAACTGGCAACACGTCTGACTCTGGATCAGAAGAGTCCTGGTTCGATCCCAGGCGGGGCAATAGAAAGCGCAGGCTGTGAGGCCTGCGCTTTTCTATTGCCGCCGCCTGGGCTCGCCGCGGCACTCGCTCACGCTCGGGCCCTTCGGTCGATTTCTGGGTCCTACGGTCGCCTCGGCTCCGCGTCCACGTACTTGATTCCCTTCCCGTCGAACACCCACGCGGTCTTCTTTGGGCGCTTCGTCGCTGGCTTCGGTTTCGCCTTGCGTGCAACGGGTGCCGCAGCCGCGGGCTGGTTGGGCCCGTTGGAAAGCGATTCCATCTCGACGACGGCATCGCGGTTCACGAGAATGCGGACGTTGTTGCTCGCCGGGTCCATAGGGAGCACGAAGAAGTACGGTCGATTGGGCGGGTAGCGGTTCATGAGACCGCTCAATTGCTCGCCATCCTGAAATGTCATGCGCGCCTGGTGACTGCCGCGCAGCCGCGAGTCCCCGTCCTTGGGCTCACCGGCCTCATCGTACTCTGGCCGACCGCCAAAGTCTTTCACGAAGTAGAGCGCCTTCACCTGGCTCAGATCTACTTCAACTGACCCCTGATCTTCGGTCAGGACGTGGCAAAACCGTTTCCCGGGATCCACGTCCATGCTCGTGCCCTTCACGATCGTGTGATCGATGAAGTGGGCCACGACCTTGTGTGCCATACGACCTCCAACAACTGCAGGACTGCAAAAATGCGGCCCGCCGGGCCCGATGGCAAGGTTGAGGCGCACGCCGCGCGGACTGTGGCCTGAGGGGGGCTGGCGAACGCGCAAACGGCGGTAAGTTCCGCTATATGCATGGTGCGGCGTTGACCAAAAGGATTCCGATGCGGAACCGGACAGGCGCACTCGCGTGTCTGGCGCTGCTGCTACTCGCCGTCGCCTGTTCCGACCGACCGGCTTCAAGGGATGGGGCCGACTACAATCGTGGCACGCACCTCGTCCTACTCGGCACCGGTACGCCCAACGCCGACCCCGAGCGTTCAGGAGCGGCCGTCGCCGTTGTCGTGAACGGCGCGGCATACCTGGTGGACGCGGGACCGGGTGTCGTTCGCCGGGCAGCAGCGGCAGCGAATCGAGGCATCACCGCGCTCGACGTCAAGCGCCTGGAGCGCGTCTTCATCACCCACCTTCACAGCGATCACACGCTCGGGCTGCCGGACCTCATCTTCACCCCGTGGGTGCTTGAGCGCGAGCGACCGCTGGAGGCGTACGGGCCGGCAGGACTCGCTGCAATGGTGGACCACCTCCAAGTTGCCTACCACGCCGATGTGCAACGCCGGATCGAGGGGAGTCAGCCCCAGAATTCCACGGGACATCATGTGAACGTGCACCCCATAGTCACTGGAGAGGTTTACCGAGACAGCAACGTCACGGTGACGGCCTTTCCTGTCGATCACGAAGAGTGGAGCGAAGCCTACGGCTATCGGTTCGAGACGGCCGACCGCGTGATTGTCGTTTCAGGAGACGCTCGACCGAGCGAGAGCGTTGTCGATGCGTGCTCCGGATGTGACGTTCTCGTGCACGAGGTGTATTCAGACGCCGGATTTGCCCGTCGCTCAGCCGAATGGCAACGCTATCACGCTGCCGCGCACACGTCGGCAAGCGAGTTGGGCAAGCTGGCAGCACGTGCGCGGCCCAAGCTCCTCGTTCTCTACCATCAGTTGTTCTGGGGCACAGATCCGGAAGATCTGGTGGCGGAGGTCAAGCAGTATTTCGATGGACCAATTGCGTCCGGTAACGACTTGGACGTGTTTTGACGAGAGTGACATTCGCACTCACCGTCTTGATCCAGGAGCGGACATGAAACGACGATGGTTTCTCGTATCGATCGTGCTGCTGGCCACAGCGTCGGCGCTATCGGCACACGATCTCTTTCTGAGGCTCGATGGCTACTTCTTGGCGACCGATCAGGCGGTAGAGGTTCTGGTCCTGAACGGCTCGTTCAGCGCGAGCGAGGGTGCCGTCACGGGTGATCGGCTGCTGGACGCGAGCCTCGTCTCGCCTCGCGGACGAAACCGTTTGCCGGGAGATCAGTGGGTGCCGCGCGGCGATACGACCTACGTGAGGTTCACGACTGGAGACGCGGGTACCTACGTGCTCGGTGCCTCGACCAAACCGCGCGACATCGCGCTCTCAGCGACCGACTTCAACGAATACCTGGCTCACGACGGTATCCCCGACGTTTTGGCGGCACGGGAGCGAGACGGCGAACTAGACGACCCGGCGCGAGAGCTCTATGCCAAGCACGTGAAAGCCGTCTTTCAGGTCGGCTCACAACAATCAGACCACTACTCCACAGTGCTCGGCTATCCCGCAGAAATCGTGGCGGTCGATAATCCGTATGCGGTGCCGCTGGGTGGCGAGCTGCGGTTTCGCTGTTTCGTGGATGGCAAGCCGGTCGCGAACCAGCTCGTGATTGCCGGTGGCGAAGCGGAGGGTGTTGCGTTTGAGGAGCGGGCGGCGCGATCCGACGCCAACGGTGTCGTCCGGTTTGCGGTCGACCGCGCAGGTCAGTGGTACGTCAAGTTCATCAACATGGTGAAGGTGGATGAACCGGATCTCGACTATGTCTCGAAGTGGGCGACGTTGACGTTCGAGGTGAGGTAGCTGTCGGCTGTCAGCCGTCAGCTATCAGCCGTTAGCACCATTGCTACCCGAATTCTTCAACGACGCCGATGCGGCCACATTCAGGTCACGTTCCCATAGCGTTTCGCCTGAGCATTCCCAGTAGACGAAAAGGGCGGCCGTGATGGCCGCCCTCTTGTTTCCCAACGAACGCAACCGCCGAGCGTACCCCTGGGACAGCCCTAAAGCAGTCAGCTGACGGCTGAAGGCTGATGGCCGATGGCTACATGCCCCTCTCAAACACCTCGTCGATCCCGATGATCGTGATCTTGTCTTCGCTCACCGGAATCGGGAAGGCCGCGACTTCCTGATCCTCGGCCAATAGCTCGGCCGGCTTCTCGCCGGTATAGGTGATTCGCGTCGCTGCCCCGCTCAGGAGTTTTTGTTTCATCGCCTCGGCGTCGGCGGTGATGAAGACCAGATACATGTTGTCGTACTGCAAGTGACGCTTGATGGCCGCGTTCACTTGGTCCAGCGTCAGTGCTTCAATGCCTGGGCGGATCGATGCGAGATACCCGTTGCTGCCCAGCCCATAGAACTGGTCGTCCATCGCGTAGCCCAGACGGCGGCTCCCAGTTGCCCCCCAATTCAGCACGTAGTTCTTGAGGAACTGCTGCGTCTCGCCGAGCGTCTCTTCGGTCATGCCGTTGTCGACCAGGAGCTTCAGCTCACGCCAGGCGGCACGCGTCGCGAACAATGTGCGGTCGTGCAGGTTGCCCGGTGCTGTGAGCGAGATGGGACGGATCCAGATCTCGAACAGGTGGCTCCGGCGGGCGACATTGGTGGGTGGCACCTGCGTCGTGTAGCCACGCGGATAGGCTTCGATGTAGCTGTAGTCGCCGTAGTTCATGCCGCGAGTCTCGCGGATGACTTGGTAGAGATGACTGAACGACTCCCGGTGCTCTCCAAACCACGAGTTCATTGCCACCATGGGCCAGAAATCATCGTGCCCGCGGACCAGTTCCGTCGGGAATCCAAACGAAATGGCCGAGGCATCGGTTGGCTTCTCGACGATGAGCACTTCCACGCCGTTTGGCATGCGCGGCTCGGGGGCCGGTACTGGGGTGATCTCACCGGCCGGTAGTGCGTCGAAATCGGCCCGCACGCGGCTCAGGAGTGTGGCGTCGAAACCGCCGCCCAGACCGATGACGATGTTGTTGCTGACGTAATGATCGGCATAGAACTGCCGGATGTCGTCCAACATGATGGAGCGGACGGACTCGACGTACCCTTCCTCCGGATGCTCGTATGGCGTGCCCCGGTAGGCCATCCAGAATAGCAGCTCTTTGCCCAACTCTTCGTCGCGGCTGTAGCGGCGCGAGCGCTCGAGGTAATTGAGTGTCTGCGTCTTGACTCGCTCGAAGTCTTCCTCGTCGAATGCCGGCTTCAAGATCGAGTTACTGAAGAGCGTGTAGTAGCCCTCCAGGTTGTCCAAGTGTACGCGCCCACGGAACACCGTCATCTCTTTGTCGACGTTGTATCCGTAGCCGGTTGCCATGGGATACAGCTTGGCCAAGATCTGGTCGTACGAATCCTCGGTGGTCGATCCGTCGGAAAGGAGATTGGCGGTGAGGGCGGCGAGGCCTTCTTTGCCCGCGGGATCGTTCTGCGATCCGGTCTTGACCCACACGTTGAACGCAATGAACGGGGAGTCCGGCTCACGCAGCGAGACCGTTCCTTCGGGAACCTGCTCACAACCTGTCAGGACCGTGAGCCCCACGAAAAGAGCCATGAGTCGCTTCATCACTCACCTCCCGCCTGCACCATCGTGACCACCGTCTTCGAGGTGTTCACGAGGTACTGCCGTGCGGCCGCCCGAACATCCTCAGGCGTGACTTGATCGAGCGTACGATAGTAATCGTTCACCGCGTCGATACCGCCGGTGTTGATGACGTAAGAGATCATGGAAAACGCGACGTTTTGTGCGGTCTCGAGTCCCATGAGAAAGTCATACTTCATGTTGCTCTTGGTATCGGCCAGGAGCTGCGCATCAACCGGCTCTTGCTGAAATCGTGTGACCGTGGCCTCGATCTCCCCTTGGACAGCGGCCACGTCACGCGGGTCGATGACCATCGTCGCGATCTCGAGTAGGGCCGGATCGCGTGCCAATCCGAAGTCACCATTCAGGAACTGCACTCGCCGTTGCTCGAGCACCAACTTCCTGTAGAGGTCCGAGTTGGAGCCGAAGGCGACCGCACCCAACACCTCGGTGGCGAGGGCCATCTTGTCCGTCGCGCTCCACGCGGGTCCCTTGTAGTTGACGGTAAGGACCGGCAACGTCCGGCCGCGATACTGCACCGTGCGTTGTCGTGGTGCCTTCTGTTGCGGTTCCGACGGCACCTCGGGTGCCACGTACCCGGTTTCCCAGCCGCCGTAGTACTGCTGCACCAACGCTTCCGCGGTTCCGAAATCGAAGTCCCCGGCGACGACCAGCACGACGTTCTCGGGGCGGTAGAACCGCCGGTGGAACGAGAGGCTGTAATCGTAGCCGTTTGGCATGTCCCGCACATCGGCTTCGTACCCGATCGTCGTGTGCCGATACGTGTGCCGGTCGAATGCGGTCTCCCGGACCTTCTCGTAGAGGAAACCAAACGGTGTCGTGGCGCTCTGCTGGTATTCACCCAGCACGGCGCCCGCCTCGGTCCGGAAGTCCGGTTCCGAATACTTGAGGTTCATGAACCGGTCCGACTCGAGGTCCATGATCTGTTCCAGATACTCACTGGCCACGACTTCGTAGTAGACCGTCATGTCGTTACTGGTGAAGGCATTTCGGGCGGCACCCATGCCGGCCGTCACGGCGTCGTAGCTGGGGTACTTCTCCGTGCCGCGAAACATCATGTGCTCGAAGAAGTGCGCGAATCCGCTCTTGCCCGGTTCGACTTCGTCGCGGCTGCCGGTACGCACCATGGAGACGTAGGCGATTTGCCCCGGTGCGCCCGCCTTGATGAAGTAGGCTTTGAATCCGTTCTCCAGCTCGACCACCTGATAGTCGAACGGGAAGATCCCGTCGCCCTGCTGTGCCGCCGCGCCGGCCGCGAGCATCAGCAGGAAGAACGTCATGCTGAGCAATCTCATACCGATGATCCTCCTAGGGATGAAGCGATGGCGGGGTGGAGAATCGCTGTGGGAGGGAGAAGACGTCAGCGAGATCCCGCCGAGGGCTCGTTGTTGTGGCAGGAAATCTAGCCTCGTGAGCCACGGTGCCAATACGTGGGTCGAAACCCGGACTCGGTGGGGGCCGTACGGAGGTGAGACACCGTTTGACAGAGGACTACGTTATGTGGAAACCGATTCTCACCGTCGCCGCTGTTGGAGTCGGCGGGTTTGTGCTGTGGCAGCTCGTTTGGGCGGTTCTCATGCCCGTCGTTGGTGGGATCCTGGGGTTCCTGCTTGCTGCGCTCAAGGTAGGACTGCTCATCCTGCTGGCCTACTGGATCTACCGGGTGGTGACGAACAACAAGAAGCAGCAGAACGCCGAAGGCTGACTGCTGACGGCTGGACTTACATCAAGCCGGTCTTCGCCGCCTGCCAGAGCTTCTGCAGCCGCTCGAACCCGCTGTGCAGCATGTCCACCTGCTGAGGGGAGGGGCTGGCTCGGAGTGCCGTGAGTAACTCGTCGCAGAGCTTCGGCATCTCCCGGCGTCCCTTCCTGGCCGACAGATCCTGTATTTGTGCGAGGACGCGCGCGAGCTTCTCTCGTGTGGCGGCATCGTCCGGCACGTGCCACAGGTACTCGACGGCCTGCTGGCCTTCCTGGATCTTGGTGCCAAGCTCGTCGGCCGGAGAAAGCGGGCTGTCAGGCATCCTGTAACCTAGTCAGCAGCTGCCTACTCGGAAACATTGCTGGGTGCCCCGCCGCCCTGGTACGGCTGCCAGGCCTGTGTATATTCGGCGAGTCTCGGCAGATTCCACACGAGATCACCGGGGGGTACCTTGCCGCTATCGGAGCGTCGTCGCGGTCTATGAGCGACGAGATGCAGGATCGCCTAACAACCGCACTCGCCGACCGCTACGCCATCGAGCAGCCGCTTGGCGAGGGCGGCATGGCGCTCGTGTACCTGGCGCGTGACCTCAAGCACGACCGGCTCGTGGCGATCAAGGTGCTTCGCCCCGAGCTTGCGGCCTCCATCGGGCCCGAGCGGTTTCTCCGTGAGATCCATGTGACCGCCAAGCTCAGTCATCCCCACATTCTCCCACTGTACGATTCCGGCGACGCCGAGGGGTTGCTGTTCTATGTGATGCCGTTCGTCGAGGGCGAGTCGCTGGGCGATATGCTCGAGCGCGAGAAACAGCTCTCCATCGATGACGCGATTCGCATCACAAAGGAAGTTGCCGGTGCGTTGGGTCATGCTCACAGCTACGGCCTCATTCACCGCGACGTGAAACCGGACAACGTGATGATGTCTGGGACACACGCGATCGTCGCGGATTTCGGGATTGCCAAAGCGCTGAGCGATGCGGGTGGGACGGGCGTCACGCAGACCGGTACCTCGATTGGCACGCCAGCCTACATGAGCCCGGAGCAGGCGGCGGGGTTGTCCGATCTAGACGGGCGAAGCGACATCTACGCGCTGGGCTGCATGCTGTACGAGATGCTGGTGGGGCAGGTGCCGTTCACGGGCCCCACGCCGCAGGCGATCATGG
>JAOTWK010000174.1 GCA_029862935.1 Gemmatimonadota bacterium
GGTGGTCAAGTCACGGTCAGGCCGCTCGGTGGCAAGCTTCGTGTTGGAGTGTGGGGTGGGGGAGCGCTTGCCAATGCCACGACGTTGCCCATCACGCGTGCCGAGCTGAGCCCACTAGGCGAATATCGCCCCGACCAACGGACCGTGGTGTTTGGCGGGCAGGTAGGGTGGCAGCACCCCCGCGTGGAGGGGCGCATCGTCTTCCAGACTGAGATCTCGGCCAAGCTGGCGAAGCGCGTCCAGGAGCGCGGTGCTTTGGATCTCACGCTCCGACCGCCGCTCGCGGGCGTGACGGTGCTTGGTGGCATCGAGTACGACCTCGGCGTCGGCGAAGTCGGCACGCAAGACCTCCAGATCAGGTACCGCAACCCCGCAGGTTGGGGTCAGCTGACTGTTGGTCAGAAGCGCTACCGACCATACTTCCCCCTCTATTCGATTTGGGCCGTCTTCACGCCGCTCCCGTACAACAGCTTTTGGGGCTCAGCCGTAGCCTATCCCATCAACGGCCTCGAGCTGCGAGTTCGGGGCGAGACCTACCGCTACAGCGACGCCGACGAGGCGAGCAATCCGCTTACTAGCCTCGAGGATTCAGGATGGCGCTGGAGCGTTGGCGGCTCGTACGAGGCGCCGTACGATGTGACGCTCAGTGCGGATTACCACGCGGAGTTCGGACCCGGCGCCTCGTCGCACGGATGGCACGGTCGGGCGTTCTACACACCGAGCCAACTCCCGTTTTCGGTCACGGCGCACGGTGGGTATTTCCTCCGTCCACTGGAGTATCGGTTCAACGATGCGAAGGTGTGGACCCTGGGACTCCGGGGCGACCTGCGGCTGAGAGATCAACTGTTCTTGAATGGCGAGGTCATCCGCTATCGCGAGAAACGGGAACGGCCTGATGCCGCGCAGGTCGACTGGTCGCACACGCGTCTCAACGTCGGGCTCACGGTCGTCTTGAGCTCCGGGATGTCCACGCGAGGAGTGCATCCCGCCATTCTCCGGATTCCTGAAACTCGGAGGTCGCGATGAAGATGCCTGTGAGCCTCGCTGCGGCAGCGGTCATCGCGGCTGCGTTCGGCACCTCGGGCGCGGCGCCAGCCGTCGAGCGCGAGACGCTCCAACAGTTCGATCACCCGAAGCATCTGGCATTCATCTCCGATTGCACGACGTGTCACGCCGGAGTGCGCGGAAGCGGGTCGGTCTTCCCCGAACCATCCTTTTGCGCGACGTGCCACAACGGGAGCACGCAGCCCAGGGTCAGCTGGACTCCCCCGGGACCGTCTGGGGCCAATCTTAGATTCTCACACGACGGGCACCCACCGTTGGACTGCGCGCAGTGCCATGGATCTTCGGGTGTGATCCAGCGGGCGGTGCTCGAGAACTGCCTCGCATGTCACGGAGTGCAGGGCGAGCATCAGGACGCCAACGTCTCGCCGTGCAACGTGTGTCACGTTCAACCGCCCGCTCCGGCAACGCACGGATACGAGTGGCGGGAGCAGCACGCGGTGGAGGCAGCGGCGTCGCCAGAGACCTGCGGTGCCTGTCACGTCCGCTCCGACTGCCTCGACTGCCACAAGCCCAGCGCAGCCTCCGGGTCGCCTGGATACCACCCGGCGGGATTCCTGCAGCGGCATCCATCCTCCGCCTACAATCGAGAGACCGAGTGTGCCGACTGCCACAACGTGGCGCAGTTCTGTCAGAGCTGTCATGTGCAGGCGGGCCTCGCGGGGGGCGCGGGTGGAGCGGTCAACTACCATGACGGACAGCCGGCGTTCCTGTCGGGCCATGCTCAGATGGCGCGCCAGAACTTGGAGAGCTGTGTCTCTTGCCACGTCGAGCGGGACTGCTTACGGTGCCATACGCGGATCAACCCGCACGGGTCCGGCTTCAATGCCGAGACGATGCGGGAAAAGAACGCCCAGATGTGCGCCGTCTGTCACGGGTCGAGCGTGCCGGATCCGGAATGAGACGACGTCTGGCGCAAACGGGGACCTCGGAGAAGCTTTACGTGTAGGAAACGCGGAGGGGAAGACGCCTCCGCCGACTGCTGTCGGCTCTTGGACATTTAAGGGAGGGATTATCGGATGCGCGTTGTGAGAATCGTTACGGTGGCCGCGGTGGCGCTGATGGTGGGTTTGCCGGCATTGGCCCGGGCTCAGGAGGAGGCTAAGAAGCCGCCGGTCGTGCCCCACGCAGTCGAGGGGCAGACGCAGTGCTTGATGTGTCACAAGGCGGGGGTCATGGAGGCGGTCCCTGATGCGCCTGCTAATCATGCCGAGCGAGTGAACGAAACGTGCCTCTTGTGCCACGCGGCGGACGCCATTGTGCAGACCGCCGAGGCGCCGGCCATCACGCACGATCTGGAGGGGAAGGCGAACTGCCTGATGTGCCACAGTGGTGCGATGCCGAACGTTCCGGCCTCACCGCACGAAGGGATTGACACCAAGTACTGCGGACTCTGCCACAAGGTGGCGGGCTAGCAGGTGAGGTGACGAGCAGCGACGGCCCCCGCACCGGGTTCGGTGCGGGGGTTGTCGTTTTTTTTTGTCGCAAGGTCACGCAGGTGGGATGATGCCATGGAGCCGGTGACGCTCGAGCACTTGGTCGAAGACTTCCTAGGGCAACGCCGCCTTGCCGTGGCCGGTGTCTCCCGCACGAAATCGGATGCGGCCAACATCGTATACAAGAAGTTGCGTGGAGCGGGCTACGAGGTCTTTGCGGTCAACCCGAATGCCGAGATGGTCGAAGGGGATCGGGCGTACACCAGCCTCGGTGCCATCCCGGGAGGGGTTGATGGGGTCGTGGTGGCGACGCGACCAGCAGCCGCCGACGCCATCGTGCGAGAGTGTGCGGAACTCGGGATCGGCCGCGTCTGGATGCATCGTTCGTTTGGAACAGGAAGTGTGTCCGATTCGGCGGTGCGTTTTTGCCGTGAGCGGGGCATCAGAGTCATTCCGGGTGGCTGTCCGATGATGTTCTGTTCTCCCGTGGACGTTCCACATAAGTGCCTGCGGTGGGTCCTGCGGCTCACTGGAGGGTTGCCGAAGAGCGGCTGAACCGCATTCCAAAGGAGCATATCGTGATCGTGTTGGAGACCACCCTGGGTGATATTCACGTCGAGTTGCTCGAGGACGATGCGCCGGTGTCGGTGGAGAATTTCGAGCGCTATGTCGACGATGGCCACTTCGACGGCACCGTGTTCCATCGTGTGATCAAGAATTTCATGATCCAAGGTGGTGGGTTTGCGGAAGACATGAGTCAGAAGCCCACACGTGCCTCGATCAAGAACGAAGCGAAGAACGGGCTCAAGAACGTGCGTGGGACGCTTGCGATGGCGCGAACCTCGGATGTGGACAGCGCGACCTCGCAGTTCTTCATCAACCTCGTCGACAACGCCTTCTTGGATCATGGATCTCGCGACTTCGGATATGCCGTGTTCGCCAAGGTCGTGAAGGGCATGGATGTCGTGGACGCCATCGCTCGCGCTGCGACAGGCAGCAAGGGCGGACATCAGGACGTTCCCCTGGACCCGGTGACGATCCGAGCAGCCAGGCGGCAATGACCCAAGGGCAGTTCATCCCGCTGACCGGTTACACGGAATACGCGGAGGCGGAGATGACCCGCCGTGCCAAGCGGTTTCACGAGCTCATGCAAGGGCGGCGATCGGTTCGTCAGTTCTCAGACCGACCCGTGCCCCCAGCAGTCATCGAGCTGTGTCTGCAGACCGCGGGTTCAGCGCCCAGTGGCGCCAACCGCCAGCCGTGGCATTTTGTGGCGGTCTCGGACCCGGCGGTGAAGCGGCGAATCCGCGAGGCCGCGGAGCAGGAGGAACGCGAGTTCTACGACCATCGAGCCCCACCGGAATGGCTGGCGGCTCTGGCGCCCCTAGGCACCGATGCCGAGAAGGCGTTCCTCGAGACGGCGCCCGTGCTTATCGCGATCTTCGCCGAGCGCTACCATGAGGGCCCTGACGGCACCCGGCAGCCCAATTACTACGTCTCCGAATCGGTGGGTATCGCGACCGGCCTGCTGATCACGGCGCTGCATCAAGTTGGTCTCGCGTCCCTAACCCACACGCCAAGCCCCATGGGGTTCCTCAACGAGATCCTCGGACGCCCCGAGCGGGACCGACCCTTCCTGCTACTTGTGGTGGGCTACCCGGCGCCAGGTGCGGTCGTCCCGGCGATCACCCGCAAACCGCTGGACGTTATCGCCACCTTTCTCTAGACATAGGGGCATCCTCGTCCCCGACGTAACACTGCCACTCTGAAGGAATCTTCATGTAATAAAGTAGATATTGCAATAAGACTATGTTATATTCCCTTCCAGCTTGAGGCCTGTGGCGCCTCGCGTCCAGGCGAACCACACAGTGAGAAAGGGGGGCTGCGCTGTGAGGCGCATTGTGATTCTGGGTGCTGGCACCGCCGGCACCATCATGGCAAACCGCCTGCGAAGCCTGTACAAGCCGGAGATCCGGGCCGGCGACGTCGCCATCACGATTGTCGATCAGGACAATCAGCACGTCTACCAGCCCGGACTGCTGTTTATCCCGTTTGGGACGTATGACCGCGAAGACACGGTCGCGCCGCGCAAGCGGTACGTCCCCAAGGAAGTCGAGTACCTGGTCGACGAGATCCACCACGTAGAGCCAGACGAGGACCGCGTGTATCTCAAGAGCGGTCGGACACTCGAATATGATGTGCTGGTGATTGCCACCGGCACCCGCTTGGCGCCGGAAGAAACCGAGGGACTCCTCGGTGAAGGCTGGCAGGAGAAGATGTTCGAGTTCTACACGCTCGAGGGAGCGACGGCGTTGGCGCACAAGTTGGAATCGTGGGAAGGCGGTCGACTCGTAGTGAATATCGTCGACATGCCGATTAAGTGCCCCATTGCGCCGCTCGAGTTCGTGTTCCTGGCCGATGACTTCTTCGATCGCAAAGGGATCAGGGACCGCGTCGACATCACACTCGTGACGCCGCTCGACGGGGCCTTCACGCGGCCGCTCGCAGCGAAGGCGCTGGGCGATCTCCTCGTGCAAAAAAATGTCAACCTGGTCTCAGACTTCAGTGCTGGCGAGGTGGACGGGCCGACCGGGAAGCTGGTCTCCTGGGACGATCGGACGGTGGAGTTCGATCTCCTCGTGAGCATTCCGCTCCACGTGGGCGCCGATTATGTCGGCCGCTCGCCGGGACTGGGCGACGACATGAACTTTGTCCTCACCGATCAGGAAACGCTCCAGTCCAAGCGGAAGCCGAACATCTTCGTTCTCGGTGATGCGACCGACGTCCCGACATCGAAAGCCGGTTCGGTAGCCCACTTCGAGGCTGAGGTGCTCGAGGAGAACATTCGGCGCTTCTTCGACGGTGAGGCGCTCGAAGCGGGATTCGACGGTCATGCGAATTGCTTCATCGAGACGGGCCGGAACAAGGCCGTGCTCCTCGACTTCAGTTACGACGTTGAACCGCTACCCGGGAAGTTCCCGTTCGCCGGAGTGGGCCCGCTGGACCTGCTCAAGGAGACGCGACGCAATCACTGGGGCAAGCTCGCCTTCAAGTGGGTGTATTGGAACATGCTCATGCCAGGACGAGATCTTCCCGGCGTGACCACGCGTCTCAGCATGCGCGGGAAGAAACGGGGCGATCTACCGATGCTCGAGCGCCACGCCGTGCAAGGGGGCGCACCCCAGTCAACCAAATCTGACGATGAGGCGGCGAACGTCGCCTGAAGATAAAGAGAGGAGATGCACATGACGGCTGTATTTGCAGGACACGAAGTCGATGTCGATCACGAGGGCTACATGCAGAAGCCCGAACAGTGGAACAAGGACATCGCGCTGGAGATCGCACAGGACGTCGGAATCAATGAGCTCACGGAGCGCCATTGGCAAGTGATCGAATACATGCGCGAGCGCTACATGGAAGCTGGGTCGGCTCCTTCGATTCGGGCACTGGGCAAGGAATCCGGGGTGCCGATCAAGGAGTTGTACAAGCTCTTCCCCAAGGGGCCGGCGAAACTCGCAGCGCGCATTTCAGGGATACCGAAGCCGCGCGGTTGCGTCTGATCGCGTCGGGAAAGGACACTACTATGTCAGTCGAAACACTGAGCGCTCCCACAGCTGCACCGCTGAGCGCCGCCGAGCAGATCGGGAAGGTGTCGGTCATCATCTCGAAGGGGTCGTTGGACGGGGTGTATCCGGGTCTCATCATGGCCAACGGCGCCCGCATGGAGGGGATCGAGGCGAACGTGTTCTTCACGTTCTTCGGGATGGACGCGATCACCACCAAGCGCCAGGACAACATCAAGGTCGCGACCGTCGGAAACCCGGGCTTGCACATGATGACCTGGCTCGGAAGCGTGCCGGGGATGTCCGCCTTCGCGACACGCATGATGAAGAAAGAGATGGAGAAGCTCGATATCCCACCGGTGTCCGAATTCGTTGAGATGATCTCGGATTCGGGTGGTGGCATCTATGCGTGTAAGGCGTCGGTGGACATGTTCAAACTCAAGAAAGAGGACTTCGCCCCGTACGTGAACGACATCATCACGGTGGGTGAGTTCTACGAGATGGCGGCCGGAGGACACATCATCTTCACATAGGCGCCATCGTTTCAAATCGAGCGGCCCGTTGGCCTCACTTCCCAACCGACATCCGCCCCCCGGGTCGGCCACAGAAGGAACGCCGCGGGCCGCTTTCCTTTTATTGCGCTCCACCCTGCCCTATCGAGGTACGTCACCTGCGCTAAGTTATGCGGACCCCGAGCCGACCGAGACCGCCACATGAGCCACCAGCAGATTGCCCGTCCTGAGTCCGGGGAGTACGACCCGTACTTTGACCGCTACATCGGGCTCGCACCCGAGGGCGATATTATTGTGCAGCTTGAAGCGCAGATCGGGGAGACCACTCGATTGCTCGACCGCGTGCCTGAGAAACGCGGGTCGTTTCGGTACGCGCCCGGCAAATGGACGCTGACGGAGGTGATCGGTCACATTGCGGATACCGAGCGCGTCTTCGCGTACCGCGCCCTCCGGTTCAGCCGTAACGATCGCACACCACTACCTGGGTTCGAGCAAGATGACTTCGTGGCGCACGGCGCCTTCGGAACGCGAACGCTTGCAGGGGTAACCGCGGAGCTTGCCGCGGTCCGCGCTGCAACGGTGGCGCTCTTCACGGGGCTCACGCCAGCACAACTCGTGCGTCGTGGCGTGGCCAACAATGTCGAGATGAGTGTCCGGGCCGTGCCCTATGTGCTCGCCGGTCACGAGCTGCACCACCTCGCCATCATCCGCCAGCGATATCTGGACGGGTCCGGATCGTGAGGAAGCGGGTGCAGTGATCGTGACTCGCCCCCCCCCTGTTCGTCT
>JAOTWK010000175.1 GCA_029862935.1 Gemmatimonadota bacterium
TCGGAGTTGGTCGTCCAGCCGCAACTGAGTGCCGGGCAACGCGGCCGCTTGTTGCTCGATGATGGTCGACGCTGGGCGTCGTTCGGCAACCTTGGTCTCGCCGACGATCGCTACCGCGAAGCCGCCATGGTGGCAAAGGACTCCGTAGAGGGTGTTGCAGGTGGAGCCTATCTCGCCGTTGCCCGGCTTAAGCGGGCGCCGGACCTGACTTCACTTCCTGAGCTCCAGAAGACGCTGCAAGCCGCGCAGCAACGTGGCGGCATCGCCGCTTCGATCGCCGGTCCCGTGACCCCGGTACTGGTGCGGGCCATGCTGGTGCAGCAGCACACCGAGGGGTCCGCGGCGGACGTACGCATGTTCCTTGTCGCGGAGGAGCTGCGGGACTCGCTCGGGGCGAGAGGTCCGGCGATGGACATGTTCCTCACCTTGGAGCGCACCCATCCCGGATCGCCCCTCGCGCCGAAGGCACTGCTGGCGGCCCTGGCCCTCGACGAGGCGTTGGCAGATTCGCTCTACTCCCTTCTCCTCGACCGGTACGCCGATTCCCCGTACGCGCTCGCTCTTACTGGCGAAGCCGGAGACCGGTTCACCGCGCTCGAAGATTCGTTGCGCATCGTGCTCGCCGAGCAGCGAGCGCGCTTCGGTCGAGGTGAGGTCGAGGTCGGCGAAGAAGAACGGGGAGTCGTCCGTCGATGACGCCATCCGCGGTCGAGCGCGTCCCACCACCGATCGCCGTATTCGGCACGACTTTTCAGAATCCGATTCTCCTCGCCGCGGGCACCGCTGGCTTCGGGCGTGAGCTCGCGGACATCGTCGATCTCGAGCGGCTGGGTGGGCTCATCACCAAAGCAGTGAGCCCTGAGCCCCGCACGGGCAATCCCGCGCCGCGGGTCGCCGAGTTTCCTGGAGGCATGTTGAACGCCATTGGCTTGGCCAATCCTGGGCTCGACACGGTGGCCAATCGTGAGATTCCGTGGCTGGAGGCGCATCTCGAGAACGCGCGGGTGATCGTCAATGTGGTGGGATCGGTCCTGGGCGACTACGCGACGGTAGTCCGTCGGCTGGATGCCGCGTCGATCGTCACGGCGTTTGAGCTCAATGTCTCCTGTCCCAACACGGAGCGCGGTGGGGAGGAGTTCGGTGCGGACCTTTTCGCGCTTCAGACGCTAGTGGCACAGTGCCGGGACGTGAGCGACAAACCCATCATAGTCAAGTTAGCGCCCACGTTGTCGGACATTCCGGAAACGGCGGCTGCAGCCGCAGCCGCCGGAGCCGATGGAATCAGCGTGGTCAACACGATCCCCGGCACCCTCTATGAAGCAGGGTCGGAGAGACTGGGCTACGGCCGGGGTGGCGTGAGTGGCCCGGCACTTCTGCCCATTGGGGTGTTGGCGACCCGGCTGATACGGGAGCGCACGGATCTGCCGGTGATCGGGATAGGGGGGGTGCGCACATTCGCGGACGTCGAGCAGTACTTGTTTGCTGGGGCGAGCCTTGTGGCCGTGGGGACCGCCGCCCTCGCCGATCCGAGAATCCCAGGGCGCCTCGCCGCTCGGTGGGAGGCCCAGTGGCGGAAGTGATCGTGGCACTGGACGTCCCGACGGCGACAGAGGCCGTCGGTTTGGTTGACCGCCTGCCGGGTCTCTGCTGGGCGAAGGTGGGACCGATGCTCTTTCTTCGGGCAGGTCACGAGGTGGTGGCCGCTCTGCGGGAGCGTGGCATCCGGGTGTTCTTGGACCTGAAATGGCACGACATCCCGAACTCCGTCGCGGAGGCAGTCCGGGCGGCTGCCGAATTGGGCGTTGACCTCGCAACGGTCCATGCGCTGGGCGGCCAAGCTATGCTGGAGGCGGCTGTTGCTGCCAAAGGGCCTCTGCGGCTCGCCGGCGTCACGATCCTCACCTCCCACACCCTCGATTCCTACCAGCAGGCTCTGGGTTCGGCGAGGATCTCGGAACTGTCGGACGAGGTGGTCCGCATGGCGGCACTGGTCACCGAGGTTGGAGTGGATGCTGTCGTCGCTTCGCCGCATGAGGTAGCCGCCGTGCGGGCGACCGTCGGTCCGACTCCGTGGATCGTGACCCCGGGGATCCGACCGGCGGGGCACGGGGTAGACGATCAGCGCCGAACGTCGACGCCCGAAGCAGCGGTGGCGGCCGGGGCCACTCATCTGGTGGTTGGCCGGCCGATTTCGCGAGCCAAACACCCCCGTGCGGTGTATCAGTCAATCGTAAAGGCGGTATCTTGAGCCGGTGCGGTACCTCGGATTCTGGAGCGTGCGAGTGAGACAGACAGCCACGGCGACCCTCGTGTTGCTTTTGATGGCGGCCGGCGCAGGTGTTGCCCAGGATGCGCTTGACTCCGCCGTAGTGCGGGCCCGCCAGGCCTGGCTCGGGCACGACACGGAACTCCTCGTGGCCGGCAGTGATACGATGCGGCTCAACATTCCCGGGACCGCCGCCCCGTCCCTCAAGCCGGGACAGGCTGCGCGGCTCCTCGACCGCTACCTCCAATCTGCCCAAGAACGGAGTCTCGAGTTGGTCCAGCTACGCCGGTTGGCACCGGACCACGCATACGCTGAACTGGCACGAGCTTACGTGGTCAAGGGTACCTCGGAAGAACAGTGGGAGCGGGTGTTCCTCGGATTCCGCCAGCTGCAGGGACTCTGGCGGCTACGGGAAGTCAGGATTACCCCCTAAGTCCTGCTTGCATCGCAATTAAGCCCCGTCTATATTCCAAGGCTCGTTTCCAGATTGGTTCCTCCAGGGAGCAGCCTTGAAAGTACGTTCTAGCGTTAAGCCGATCTGCGAGCACTGCAAGGTGATTCGTCGTCGTGGAGTTACGCGCGTCATTTGCAAGCGCAATCCGAAACACAAGCAGCGGCAGGGGTAGGCAGATGGCCCGCATCGCAGGCGTGGACTTGCCACGGGAAAAGCGCGTCGAGGTCGCACTGACCTACATCTTCGGTGTCGGTCGCTCGACGGCGCACCGCGTGCTCGACAGCACGGCCGTCCGGCCGGACACGCGAGTGCGCGACCTCACGGATGCCGAAGTCGCGCGGTTGCGGCAGGCCATTGAGCGCGAGGTCAAGGTGGAGGGTGCTCTGCGTACCGAGATCGCAATGAACATCAAGCGGTTGATGGACATCGGGAGCTATCGGGGAACGCGGCATCGTCGCAACCTGCCAGTTCGTGGACAGCGCACGCATACCAACGCCCGGACCAAGAAGGGACCGCGGCGTGCAATTGCCGGGAAGAAGAAAGCAGTGAAGAAGTAGTATGGCTGACGCGAAGACCTCTGGTTCCAAGAAATCCAAGAAGGTTGTCGAGGCTGAGGGCGTTGCCCACATCACGGCGACGTTCAACAACACCCTGATCACCATTACCGACCTCAAGGGCAACGCGATTACGTGGGGTTCTGCGGGCAAGTCCGGCTTCAAGGGTTCGAAGAAGTCGACGTCGTTCGCGGCGACGGTCGCAGCGGAGCACTGCGCCCGAGAGGCGGTCAACTTGGGAGTTCGACGAGTCCACGTTCGTGTGCAGGGTCCGGGCTCGGGCCGCGAATCGGCCATTCAGGCGCTAGTGTCCGCCGGGCTCGAGGTCAAGTCGATCCGCGACGTGACCCCGATTCCTCACAATGGGTGCCGGCCACCCAAGAAGCGGCGGGTCTGATCCATGGCTCGATACACCGGTCCCGCCTGCCGGCTCTGCCGTCGCGAGGGTACCAAGCTGTTCTTGAAGGGCTCGCGCTGCCTCACGGAGAAATGTGCCATCGAGCGGCGGGCCTACGCGCCAGGGCAACATGGCCAAGCCATGAGCCGGCGCAGGAAGTCGTCGGAGTACCAGCGACAGCTGCGAGAAAAGCAAAAGGTCAAACGGATCTACGGACTGACTGAGCGCCAGTTCCGCCGGACGTTCCGCAGGGTGCGTCCGCAGCCCGGTGTCACGGGTGAGAACCTCCTCATTGCGCTCGAAACCAGGCTGGACAACATCGTTCACCGGATGGGCTTCGCGCCCAGCCGGCGGGCGGCGCGCCAGTTGGTGCGCCACCGGCACATCGAAGTGAACGGCAAACGGGTGGATGTCCCGTCCTATGCGGTGCGGCCCAGCGATGAAGTACGGGTCGCCACGAAGAGTCGAGACCTCACGGCTATCCGAGCTTCGCTCGAGGCGGTTTCTCGGGCGGCACCGGTGGCGTGGCTCTCAGTGGACACCGAGAAAGCGGCGGGAAAACTGCTCGAGCTGCCGACGCGGGACCAAATCCCGATTGCCGCGCAAGAACAGATGATTGTCGAGCTCTACTCGAAGTAACTATGCCAATTGATCTCTCTGGACTGGTGCGACCCCATGTGGTCGAAATGACGAAACGGCAGGACATTCCGTTCGCCGCCGAGTTTCGTCTTCAACCGTTGGAGCGCGGATACGGGCACACGCTCGGTAACGCGCTGCGACGCATGCTTCTCTCGTCCCTGCCCGGGGCGGCGGTGTGGGGGTTCCGGCTCGACGGAGTGGTCCACGAGCACCAAACCGTTCCCGGTGTGAAGGAAGACATCCATCAGATCATCCAGCAGCTCAAGACGCTGACGCTGCGCATGGCGGATGATGTGCATGAGGTGGTGCTGCAGATTAAGGCCGACAAGGCAGGGCCGGTCACCGCGCAGCAGATCGTGCCCAACGCCGGCGTCGAGATTGTTCACCCCGAACACGTGCTGTTCTCGCTGCAAGAGGACCGTGACATCTCGGGCGAACTGTATGTCCGCAAGGGCCGGGGCTACGTCGAGACCACACAGCATGAGATAGATCGATCGCTTCCGGTTGATTTGGTCCGCATCGATGCGGTCTTCAACCCGGTGCGACGGGCGAATTTCTCGGTGCAGGAGACACGCGTGGGACAGCGCACCGACTTTGACAGCCTGACGCTCGCCGTCGAGACCAATGGGGCGATCAACCCCGAGGATGCGGTAGCGTATGCCGCGGAGCTCCTGCGGGCGCATTTCGACTACTTCGTGGACTTCGGTCAGCTGCCGGTTGTCGTAGGTGAGCCGGAGGCGAGCGAGGAGAGTCAGGGAGCGAAACTCAAGGAGCAACTCGACAAGCCGATCGACGACTGCGGCCTGTCCGTGCGGTCCATCAACTCCTTGAAGAACTCAAGCATCAGCACGCTCAGGGATCTGGTCCAGTATTCCGAAGACGATCTTCTCAAAGTCAAGAATGTGGGAGAAAAGGCGTTGGGTGAGATCGCCGATATGCTGAGGGCCGAAGGCCTCAACTTCGGTATGGAGTTCGAGGAGCGCGACTCGGAGCTCGTGATCACGAATCCCGGCACGCCGCCCACAGCGACGGCGCCAGAGGTTGCCGAGGTGGCTGTCGAGGCGCAGCCGGAGGCCTAGCGATGCGTCACCGCAGCAAGGGTCGTCAGCTGAGTCGCACCAAGGCGCACCGGCGCGCCATGCTCCGCAACATGGTGGCGTCGCTATTTCGGCACGACAGGGTGGAAACGACCAGTGCCAAAGCGAAGGAGCTTCGGCCCTACGCAGAACGGCTGATCACTCTGGCCAGGCGTGGTGACCTGCACGCGCGGCGGCAAGTCGAACGTCAGATCAAGGATCGCGACGTGACGGGACGGTTGTTCAAAGAAATCGGCCCGCGGTTTGCAGCCCGGCCCGGTGGGTACACGAGGATCCTGAAACTCGGACACCGGCAGGGGGATGGGGCAGAGATGGCGAGGATCGAGCTGCTGGGTGAATGAGGTGGGGCCAGGCGCTAGAACACACGAACGGGGACCACTTGGTCCCCGTTTTTTTGGCTGGCGGAGTGGCAGTGTTAAACGCTGGCGACCGACGCTGGCCGACGTGGCGCTTTCACAACGCGATCAGCCCTAATGCACTGGGTGCACACCCGGATCCGGCGCACTTTGCCGTCGACGATCGCACGCACCCGTTGCAGGTTCGGGTACCACCGCCGATTCGTCTTGTTGTTCGCGTGGCTGACATTGTGACCGTAGACCGGTCCCTTGCCACAGATTTCACAAACGCGTGCCATGATTCCGTACCGGGTCGACTGCTGTGTGAAAGAGTTGTGTTTCCCGAAACAGGCGATGAACGTTAACGGCGCCCGGGACAATCTACAACCCCTGCATCACCGTCGCTAAGCGAGGCACCCGCATCATGCCATCGGCTCTCATCACGGGTATCACAGGCCAGGACGGATCCTACCTGGCCGACCATCTCCTCGAGAAAGGCTACGAGGTCGTTGGGATCGTGCGTCGCACCTCTCACGACTCCTACGAGCGCATTGGGCACCTGCTCGAACGCGTCCGTATCGTCCCGGCCGATCTTCTGGATCAACACTCACTGACGTCCGTGATCCGCGATGTCCAGCCGGACGAGATCTACAACCTGGCTGCGCAGAGCTTCGTGCCGACCAGCTGGACCCAGCCCGTGCTCACTGGGGAGTTCACGGCACTCGGCGTGACCCGTATTCTCGAAGCGGTACGGCTCGCCCACCCGGAGGCCAAGTTCTACCAGGCCAGCTCCTCGGAGATGTTCGGTAAGGCGCAGGAGACCCCGCAATCGGAGTCGACGCCGTTCTACCCACGCTCGCCGTATGGGGTCGCAAAAGTGTACGGTCACTGGATTACCGTGAACTACCGGGAGTCCTACGGACTGTACGCGGTGAGCGGCATTCTGTTTAATCATGAGTCGCCGAGGAGAGGTCTCGAGTTCGTGACCCGCAAGGTCTCCCACGCTGTGGCGCGCATCAAGCTGGGTCTCGCAAACGAACTTCGGTTGGGCAACCTGCAGGCAAAGCGCGATTGGGGGTACGCCGCGGATTACGTCGATGCCATGTGGCGCATGCTGCAGCAGTCCGAGCCGGATGACTACGTGATCGGCACGGGTGTGATGCACACGGTCCAGGACCTCGTGGAGATTGCGTTTGGTCACGCCGGGCTCGACTGGAAGGAGTTCGTGCGTGTCGACAAGGGCCTCGTTCGGCCGGCTGAGGTGGACCAGTTGCTGGCCGACCCATCAAAGGCACGCGACGTGCTGGGCTGGACACCGACAGTTGATTTCGAGGCGCTGGTGACGATGATGGTCGACGCGGATCTCGAGCGGGTGAGGAAGGCGCGGTGAAAGTACTGGTGACCGGAGCTGACGGCTTCGTCGGCACCTGGCTCGTGACGCGCCTCCTCGAGCGCGGGCACACGGTAACAGCCGCGGTCCGACCCGACCGTCCGCTGTTCACGGAAGGGAAGCCCGCCCCCTGGCCGTCGTTGGTCGAGACGGTCCCGCTCGAGCTGCTCGATCCGCTGTCGGTACGCGGTGCGCTGTCGCAACGCTTCGAC
>JAOTWK010000176.1 GCA_029862935.1 Gemmatimonadota bacterium
GCGCTTTCACTCCACGGAATTCGCGGCGCAGAAGCGCAGAGGCGGACGACGGAGGCGCTGGAGCGACTCCACTTGGGCGCTTTCGCCGACCGCGCCGCCAGTGAGCTCAGTGCCGGCGAGATCCAGCGGGTCGCCGTGGCACGGGCAATCGCCCTGCGACCAATGGTGCTTCTGATGGACGAGCCGGTTGGCGTCGCCGATCGTGCTGCGGCGGCTCAGCTGCTCCGGGTATTGCAGAATGAGCGCGCGCGGGGCGCCGCAATCTGCTTTGCGTCTCACCAACTGGAAGACGCGTTTCGTTGGTCCGATCATCTCACGGCACTCGCCGAGGGGCGCTCGAGCCCGATTACGCCTGAGAACCTGTTCCGTGCCGTATTGCCCGAGGGCTCGGGTGCCAAGCAAGCAGCCATCGGACCGTTACATGTTGAGGTCGTCACGGACAAGTCCGGCGCCGTGACAATCGCCATTCCGCCAGAGGAGGTGCTGGTCAGTCTGCATCCCCTCGACTCGAGTGCACGAAACGAATACATCGGATCGGTAATCCGGATCAGCGAGCGAGGACCCGACGAGGTGACGGTGACAGTGGATGTCGGTGTCGACATTGCGGCTCGAATCACGCGCGGCTCACTGGAACGGCTGGGTATTCACGTTGGCACGCGTGTCGTGCTCGCGATCAAGGCGCTCGCTGTGCGGGTGTTCTGAAACTGGGGTACATTGGAATCGATGCCTGTCGCCCGTCTCACACGCGTGGTCGCGTTCTCCGCCGCGCACCGCTACTTCCGACCCGAGTGGTCGGTTGAACGCAACGCTGAGGTCTTTGGACCGTGTGCCGGTGAGCACGGGCACGGCCACAACTATCACTGCCGCGTGACGGTCTCGGGAGCGTTGGACGCTGATACGGGTATGGTCATGAACCTCACCGATCTGGATGAGATCCTCCGGGAGGAAGTGACCGAGCGCTTCGATCATCGGTTCATCAATCACGATGTGCCGGAGTTCGCGCCCGGCAAGATCGTCCCGACAGGAGAGGCGCTCGCGGTGTTTCTCTGGGAACGCATTGGACGTCGTTTGCCACGGCACGTGGTGCTCGAGTCCGTACGCATCCAAGAAGATCCTCACCTCTATGCCGAGTATCGCGGAGAAGAGGGCGACTCGTGATGAGGGCAATGAGAGCGCTCTTCTCGTGCGGCCTGCTGCTGACGGTGGGTACGGCTTCCGTCGCTGCCCAGTCCCGACCCGAGCCGCGACTGGTGTTTTCGGTGTTCGGAGGTGTGGCGGGACATGGCAGCCTCTGGTCCATCCCCAAACAGCCGTTCGCACTCCTGTTTGGGCCACCGCAGTGGGACACCCTTCAGCTCAACCGCAGGCTAACCACTGCAGCGACCGTGGGGCTCAATGCGACGATCTATCGCACGCCGAGTTTTGGAGTAACGGGCGAGATCGCCTATGTGGGTCTCCGCATCGACGATTCGTGCACCATGCTGTTCACAAACACCGACGTACAGAACAGGAATCTCCAGGTTTGTAACGACGTGACGCGCCGCACGCGCACCGTATCGAATGTGAGCTTCACAGTTGGAGTGGCCTACCGTCTCGCGCCGCGGAGCGCGGTAAAACCGTACGCGCGGCTGCAGGGAGGAGCTGCAGTGCGAAGCTCGAGCCTGATCGAGATGAGTGGACAGTTCGTGGATCAGACGGTAGGCACTAATCGGGACCGACCGATCATTTTGGGAGGAGGAGGTGCCGTCAGCGTACATCCGGTGCTGATTGGTGCGGCGGGCGTCACGTTCGCGATCTCTCCCGGGTATCACCTTCGCTTCGAGCTGCGAGACCATTTCGTGGCCCTCGAACGCGTGACCGGTCCCGCCGACGACTTCGCCCGAGTCGAGACCGAGGGCTTCTTCGGACACGTTCCGGCACTCGTATTCGGTGTCGACATCGTGCTCGAACAGAGGCGGGGACGCCGCTACTGATCCGTGCGCTGCGCCATCCTCGCCGGTGGGCAGGGGAGCCGTTTCGGAGGCAAGCCGAAGGGTCTCGAGACTCTTGCTGGACGCCGCATGCTCGATCGCGTCGTGGACGCCATCGACGGGGCATTTGGCAGGCCACCGGTGCTGGTCGCCAACGATCCCGACGCCCTGACGTGGCGCCCAGATCTCCAGGTGACACGCGACGTGATGCGGAATTGCGGAAGCCTGGGTGGTATCTACACCGCCATCACCCACGAGCCTGGTCCTGTGCTGGTTGTCGCCTGGGACATGCCGTTCGTCACCGCACCGTTACTCTCGGCGCTCGCCACCGGATCCGTGGGGTTCGACGTCTACCTCCCTGAGAGCCCAGGCCCACGTGGCGTCGAACCCCTGTGCGGCGTCTATGGCCACGCGTGTGCTTCCCCGATCCTCATGAGTCTCGCATCGCTTCGGTTCGCGACGACCGCGTTCCATTCGGCCGTGCGCGTCGGAACGATGCCGTTCAAGACCGTGCGGCAGTTCGGCGACCCGCAACACCTATTCTTCAACGTCAACCAGCCGGCGGATCTGGCACATGCTGAGGATCTCCTGGCCAATGACTGACACGGCGGCAGAGCTCATTCTTCGACGATGACTCACGACACTTCGCGGAACCTGACGCCACGAGAGGCCGCCAACGCAATCTTGCGCAAGATAGAGCCGCTCACATCCGAGAGCCTCCCGCTCCTCGACGCATTGGGCCGCGTCTGCGCGGAGACTGTCACGAGTCCGATCGACATTCCAGCATGGGACAACTCGGCGATGGATGGCTACGCCGCGCGAAGTGACGACCTTCGAGATCGAGAAGGGGTCGCCCTACGGGTGGTGGAAGCGATTGCCGCCGGTCAGTTCCCAACACGCACCATCAGTGCGGGTCAGTGCGCCCGCATCTTCACCGGAGCACCCGTCCCGCAAGGTGCGGACAGCGTCATCCGTCAGGAGGACGCCAGCGTGCTCTCCGACGGCACCGTGCGCATCGACGCACTGCGGGATGTGGGCCGAAACGTCCGACCGCGCGGCGAAGACATCACGCGGGGTACAACGGTCTGCGAACGCGGAGAGGAGATCGGACCGCCCCAGATTGCAGTTTTGGCAGCGATTGCCACGCGCAGTGTTCAGGCATATAGAGTGCCGACGGTCGCCATCATTGGGTCAGGCGATGAAATCGTCGACCTCGATCAGCGTGACGCCATTCTCGATGGGCGCAAGATCGCCTCGTCCAACAGTTATGCCATGGCCGCGATGTCGCGTGCCGCTGGTGCGGTGCCGTTGGATTTGGGTATCGCCCGCGACGACCCGCGAGAGGTCCGCGAACGACTCGAGCAGGCCAGCACCGCTGACATGATCGTCACGTCGGGCGGCATGAGCGTGGGGGAGCACGACCACCTGCGGACGCTGCTCCAAGACGCAAGCTCCGACATGCAGTTCTGGCGGCTCAAATCGCGGCCGGGTGCGCCAGTGGGATTCGGTATGATCAATGGAACACCGTGGCTTGGCCTCCCAGGAAATCCCGTGAGCACCATGGTGACGTTCGAGTTGTTCGTGCGGCCGGCGTTGCGCAAGATGATGGGTCACCAGGCGCTCTTTCGCCGTCCCACGAGCGTGCGCCTCGGCGAGCCGATCAGTACACCGGCCCGGCTCACACATTTTCTGCGCGTTCGCCTGACGGACGAAGCGGGAACGCCGGTCGCCCATCTCACTGGACCGCAGGGCTCCGGCATTGCGAGCTCGATGGCCAAAGCAGATGCCCTGCTCATCGTACCTGAAGACGTGTCAGAAGGCTCGCCTGGCGAGGCGTTCCAAGCGATGCGCCTCAACGAGGCAGTGCATGTGACGGAGGTGCCGTTCTAGTACGGGATACGGGATACGGGGCAGCGATGGGCGCGCGCGGGCTCACTCCTTCTCGAGCGTCATACGGAAGATCACCGGAATCGGACACTGCGCTGCCCTCCATCCATACGACCCGCACTGTTCGGTGCCGGCCCACGCAACCGTCAGTACGGGGCTTTGGAACGTGTAGTGCATCGGCACGCGCGTCGGGTTGGTTTCCGCACTCGTCAGGACGAGGCTGTCGGCCACGATCGTCACGGTACCCGCATAGCTGTCCGCGCCAAAGGAATTTGAGAGCTCGACGGCGAAGGCCCCGGACAGGTCTACGGTCATCCGCCACCGGACGCCTGACGCAAACAGGTCTTCCTCGAGACTCGTATCGAGCTGGTTGGTGACCTCGATGGCGGTGGCTCGCCACGTACCCACCAACTCGCCGAGCGTCAGTGGTTCCACGCCCGTCGACTCGCCGCACGCGAGCGCAACCATGGCAATCATGCACGCTGTCGAAATCTTCATACCGTCACCGTCGCCGCTGTGCCAACAGCCACTCGGCGAACGCCGGAGAAGCGTACGCGGCATCCCACGAATTGTGTCCGATGCCTGGAAGCTCCGTGTATGTGACGGGACTGCGAGCGGCGTTCAACGCCTCAGCCATCCGTCGCGACTCCGTAACCGGCACGACTGGATCCGTTTCGCCATGGAAGATCCAGGTTGGAATGCCACGAATCCGCTCCGCAAGCAGCGCGTACGGGCCTTCGCGACTGTCAGGCACAAACGAGACAGCCCAATCGTTACTGGCCACCCATCCACAGATCGGCGCAAGCGCTGCAAACCGGTCCGACGAGTGATACGCGAGATACCAGGTTCCGTTGCCACCCATCGATAGGCCCGTCAGGTAGACTCGATCGGGGTCTGTGCTGAATTCCTCGAGGGTTTTGTCGAGGGCGGCGATTGCTGCTTGTGCCGCGGCGTCGGACCATCGAGCATCTGGCAGCACCTGCGGAAACACGACAATCGCCGGATAACGCTCAGCATGGCGCCGCAGCGCACTGCCGAGACCAACCTCCGTTTGGATCAGCCCATCGGTTCCGCGTTCGCCCGCACCATGCAGAAACAGAACGACTGGCCAGCGCACATCGGCATGGTAGTCGGCCGGAACGTATACCTGATAGAGGTAGGTCGCCCCCTCTACTTCCACCGAGCGGTTCAGAAAGCCTGTCTCCTGCTGCTGCGCCTGCACCATCGACGCACCTACCACAAGCAGCAAAGTGAAACACTGAGAACGCAGCATCAGGTTGTCCTCCCTCGACAGGGCAGAGCTATGCCTTGACCGCGGCCGGCTTCGCCAACAGGAGATAGCCTGAACCCGCAGTGAAGAACAGATAGACTGCGACGATACTCCATCCGAACACGTTCAGCACGCCCGACAATACTGCCAGCACCGTCACGACGAACCCAATCGCATCGTACACAAGGAGGTGCAGCAGAATCGGAGTCCGCGCCTCTGTTTGCACGGCATTCCTGGCAAACCACGTGAGCATCAGCGTGCCGAACATCGCTGCCCCGTATTCCTGGGCGGTGAATACGCCACCCGTTCCCAGCGACGCCCCCAGGAAGCCGAGCAAGCCACGGGGAGCGAACACCAGTATGGGGCCGAATCCCAGGCACACAATGGCTTTGATGATGAGCAACGTCTTGAATTTCATCTCTCCCCTCCCTCTCTACTCTACTGGTCACCGCCGCGTGTGATCAGCGCCCTCATTCAGTCAGTAGATACCAGCTCCGCGAGATATCCCCACCGCCAAGAACACGATCGCGATCACGATCAGGGTCTGGAGATAGCTGACGCGCGCCATCCCCTGAGCCCGTGCCAGACTCACCGAATCACCGCGACGTACCGCCAGCCGCCACCGGATCAGTGTCACCATCGGCCAGATTTCGAGCACGATGAGCAGTGCCACGAGCCCGAGCTTCGCGTGGAACAGGGGCTCCGCGAAGTAGTAGGCCGCAGCCTTTTCCAGGCCCCCAAACGCCCGCCAAAGTCCGGTGCCGAGCCAGAGCAGCGCCGCCACGCCCCACAGGTTGTTCGCGAAGAAGATCGTCCGAAGTCTGGGCTGGTGTCGCACATGGTTGAGTGCACGCGCCCGCGCGAAGATGGCTCCGAGGCCGACGCCGAGCGCCAGCAGGTGGAGCGCAGCAATTACCCAGGGTAATGTCATCGCTCAGCTCGCCTTGGTTAGTGGTCTTCGGACAGCCGTCACCAACGTGTTGATGTCACGATTCTCGATACGGCGCTTGGCATAGCCCGTGGCGGCAACCTCGATCATGGCACGACCGACGGTCTCGGTCGTCGTCACATACGGTGGGAACAGCCGCCGAAGCAGAGGGAAGATCGGACCCGTGAACACATAGAAGATTCGGTACAACCTGGTCTTGGACCGGACACCCTTGAGTGGCTGGATGAACGCCGGTCGAAACATGAATGCAGCCTTGAAGGGCATGGTGAGCAGCCGGTTTTCGGTCTTACCCTTCACCCGTGCCCACATGAAGCGGCCGCGTTCCGTACTGTCCGTCCCCGCTCCAGACACATAGCAAAAGGTGTACTCCGGGTTCGACGCCACTAGCGTTTCGGCCGCTGCCATCGTGAGCTCGTACGTCAGACGGTGATATTCTGCTTCACTCAGTCCGGCCGCCGAGACCCCCAAGCAGAAAAAGCACGTGTCGTAACTGGCGAGGATCGGCTCGATGTCGCTGAAATCGAAGAAATCGCGATGGATGATCTCGCGGAGTTTGGGATGAGTGATTTCGCAGCTGCTGCGCCCCACGACCAGCACCGACTCAACTCGTGCATCGTCCACGCACTCGAGGAGCACCCCCGAGCCCACCATTCCCGTAGCCCCGAATATGACGACGTTCATGCCGTGCTCATGGAAGTGACCGGCTTTAACGCGACCACGGCGGCACAATGTCGTTCATCCGCGCATAGGCGATCGACTGGCCCACATGCTCGTTCATGTGCGCCAGGAGCTGGAACAGCACCGCCCATCCGGGAACGCTCCGGCCGTAGAGCATGACCGAGCGTGTCAGGTCTGCCTCGTCCATGCCCTTGATCGACGTTCTCACGTGTTCGATCGATTGCGTCAACAGCTCGATCACTCTGGCCTTGTCGGTAATGGATTCGAAGTTGGGCCAGTCGACCCCGTCCGGCGCCTCGACACCAAGCGACTCCTCGAGATAGAGGTAGTTGTATCGCGCGATGTGCATGTAGACGCGGCCGATTGACATGACCCCCTCACCGGGACTCCACGTATAGAGGTCTGCGGGAATCTCCTTCGAGAGCATCATCAGCTTTCGACTCGACCGATTGAAATGATTGGCGAACTCGTCGCGATAATCCGTGGGAGCGCTCTGGGTGAAGGCAATCGCGGTACCGACAATCAGTGCGAACGGGACAAGCAAGGGAATACGCTGCATGTGCTACCTCAAACGGATGGTGGATC
>JAOTWK010000177.1 GCA_029862935.1 Gemmatimonadota bacterium
GAAGTTCTGGGGAACGGCACGTTTCTCGGGTTCTCGGTGTTCGGCTCACAGTTCGAGCCCTGGGTGATCTTCGCGCTCCCGCCGGGCGGATTCCTCACCCTCGGATTCTGGCTGCTGATTCTCAACTGGTTCGAGAAGCGACGCGCCGATCGCGCGAAGGTGCGCGATTGGCCGGAGGGCGTCGCAGAATCGAGGGCCGCAGCATGATGGGCGAGCTCTTCTGGATTCTGTTGGGCGCGATGGTGGTGAACAACTTCACCCTCTACTACTTCCTCGGCCTCTGTCCGTTCATGGGAGTATCGGCACGCATCGGCACAGCGATTCGCATGGGTGCCGCCAACATATTCGTGCTGACCATCACGTCCATCTGTGCGTGGTTCCTCAACACGTTCGTCCTGCCGTACGCGCCGTACCTGAGACTGATCTCGTTCATCGTGGTCATCGCGTCGTTGGTGCAGATCGTCGAGATGGTGATCAAGAAGGTGAGCCCGGCTCTCTTCCGAGCCCTCGGCATCTACCTGCCCCTGATCACGACCAACTGCGCGATCCTGGGGCTCGCGATCTTTCAGACGAACCGCGGATATGGTTTCCTCGAGGGGATGTTCTTCGCGCTCGGAGGTGGACTGGGCCTGACCTTGGCGCTGGTCCTCATGGCGTCCATCCGGGAGGCCTCGGAAGTCGCCGACATCCCATCACTGGCCAAGGGGATGGCGCTGGTGTTGATCGTAGCCGGCAGCCTCTCGCTCGCATTCATGGGTTTTGCCGGACTGTTGAGTGCGACATGAGTGAGATTCTGGGCATCCTGGGACTCATGGTGCTGTTCGTGGCCTTCGGGCTCATGCATCGTGGTGGTCAAACGCGCGCTGGCTGCGGATCGTGTCCGCACGAGCCGGGACCAGACTGCTCATGTGATGTGATACACGATATCTCGGAGTCGACGCATGTCCGACGTTAACCGATCAGTGGTTCGACAGCCGTCGCGGCGCGATGTCATCGCGCTCGGAGTCGGCGCGTTTGTCGTTGCGGCCGTCCCATTCGTCCGCCGTCGCCGTACCAAGCTCGTGCGTCGGACCATTCCGATCATGGGGACCGTCGGTGAGATCGGAGTGGTGCAGCGGGACGAGGTCTACGCCCACGCGGCGATCGACGCCGCGTTCGATCAGCTGAGGTTGATCGAGCGGCTGATGACGCGATTCAATGCCTCATCGGACGTCGGACGGGCGAATGCCAGTGCTGCGGCTGACGCGGTGACGGTATCGCCGGAGACGATTGAGGTGCTCGACGTGGCCCTCCGCTGGGCCGAATCGAGCGACGGCGCGTTTGACCCATGTCTCGGTCGAGTTGCCGACCTGTGGGACGTCACCAATCGTGACGCACCCCCCGCGCGGCGCACGTTCAGCCGGCTTGCGGACCGTCACCTGTATCGCCAGCTCGACATGGACCGCGCCAACGGTGGGGGTCGGATTCGGCTCCACGATGCCGACGCGGCGATCGATTTGGGCGGCATCGCCAAGGGCTATGGCGTGGATCGTGCGGTGACGGCGTTGCGTGAGTGGGGAATCGACCACGGCCTCGTAAACGTGGGCGGCGATCTCTACGCGCTGGGCCACTCGGAAGATGGGGATCCTTGGCACGTCGGAATACGCTCGCCGTTCGACCCGACCGAGCTGCAGGGACACGTCGACGTGTCGAACGCCGCCGTCGCGACCTCTGGCGACTACCTCCGGTTCTTCCGGCATGGCGGCCGCCAATATCACCACCTGCTGGATCCGTCGACGGGAGAGCCGCACGAATCTGCGGTACGCAGCATCACGGTGCGTGCCGGCTCGTGCATGACGGCCGACGCTGCGGCGACAGCTGCCTTTGGCCTCAACGAGACGCGCGCCCGTGACCAGCTGCGACGTCAAGCACCGGACGCCGAGATCATCTCGGCGTCCTAGAGACGTGGGACGCGAAATGTGAGGTGTGATGGAGCGGGTTCCTTCCGCTCACCGCTGCTCAGCACTTCACATCTCGCATTTCGTGTCCCACAGTTGCTGTCAGCCTTCAGCTGTGAGCTCTCAGCCAATCTCGTGTCCCGTCCAGGGTAAACGCCAACGTCGCCGCACCCGTCTCACTATGAGATGACGCCCGTTCGGAGCGCCCGTGAGCGATCTCGCGCGACTCAATGAGGTAGCCACACCGCTCGCCGAGCGCGCGCGCGCCGGGGACTCGGAGGCATTCGAAGAACTGGTGCGTGAGTCCTATCAACAGATTCACCGCTGGGCTCTGGTGCAGGCTGGTGACCCGGATGACGCTGAGGACGTCACGCAGGAAGTACTGATCCGGCTCCACAAGGGGATTCAGCGATTCCGAGGGACGTCACGCTTTACGACATGGCTCTTCCAGATCACGAGGAACACCGCGATCGAGCTGCACCGGCGTCGTCGGACCAGAGAGCGCCTCGCCGACAGGGTCCGCATGGCACATGAACCGGAGTCCGCCTCACCCGCGCGTCCCGACCAGACGGTCGCGGAGTACGGGATCGCGGACGTCGTCAGGGAGTTCCTGACCGAACTCCCAGAACGGCAGCGCGAGGTCTTTGATCTCGTCGATCTCCAGGACGTTGCTCCGATTGACGTGAGCGAGATGCTCGACCTGAAGCCGGTTACCGTTCGTGCCAATCTGTTCCGCGCGCGGCGGGCGCTCCGCGCTCGGATTCTCGAACGTTATCCCGAGCTGACTGAGGAGTTCCGACCATGAAGTGCGCAGAGGCTGTGCAACACCTCATGGAGGCCGACCCTGGCGAGCTGAGGGGCGAGCAGGACTCACCGCTGAGCGCGCACGTCCGTTCGTGTGCTCAGTGCCGCGCTGTCGCCGATCGGATTCTCGAACAGGAACAGACGCTTCGTGAGATGATGGCCTCGGTGCGACCACGGGTCCCCGCGGACGAAGCACTGCAACGCGCATGGTGGCACGCACGTCTCAGAAGCAGGAGGCGACTGTTGCTTGGCCTCGCACCGGCGCTCGCGGCCGCGGGACTCGCAGGAATCCTCATCGTGGGGAACGGCGGACTGACGCCGGCCGAGCCGGGACAGGCGATCGCGATTGACTGGGAGCGCCCGCCGTTGGTCGAGACCGCACCGGGGCAGCAAATCGCCGTGTTTGAAACCGACAATCCGAACATCGTGGTGGTTTGGTCTTTCTAGGAGGCAGTCGATGAACATTCAAAAGTGGGGAGCCGTCGCCCTGGCGGCGGTCGCGGCGGTGGCAATATGGGTGGCCTTCCGAGCGTATAGCGGTGCTCCGGCACTCGACACTCGCACCTTCGAGCTCCAGAACCTCGACGCTGACGACGCCCGGCAGATCATCACGCCGTACGTCTACCACGATCGTCAGGACGCCCCTGGGTCGATCAGCCACTCGGACAACGCGATCACCGTTCGGGAAACGGTGGACAATCTCGACAAGATCGCACGCGTACTGGCCGAGATGGATCGTCCCCGCCCTACCGTGCGCCTCCATTTTCAACTCATCGAGGCCAACGGAGCATCGACCAACGATCCGGCGATCGCCGAGGTCGAGACCGAGTTGCGCAAGTTGTTCCGCTATCAGGGATACCGCCTCCTGCATGAGGCCGTGGTGGGCGGGACCCAGGGCAGTCACATCGAGCAGGTCATCGGCGAAGAGGACGCTTCCGCAGGATACATTCTCAATGCCTCGATCGGCACAGTGCGAGGCTCGGCCGATTCGGGGACGGTGCAACTGAATGTCGGCGTGCGTAACCCGATGCGGGGCGCACTTCATACCACGGTCAATGCACGGGTAGGACAGACCCTTGTCGTAGGGAACGCTGAGCTGATTCAGGGTGGCGGGACGCTGATCTTGACGGTGCGCCCCGAGTTCGTGGTGAATTAGACTGAGGGACGACCGCGGACAGCGAGTGAGCGGTTCGCGGTCGTCCCGCGGCCATCGGCCTTCCGTATCGCGTATCCCCTATCCCCTATTCCCCACCTCGCAAGTCGTCCATGTGCTGCTTCACAATTTCGAGCGAGAGGCTGGACTCGCGGATCAATTGGATTGAGCTGTAGATCACGGCGGCAACGCCCAGAAAAGTCAGAATGACGACGACGATGTCGGACCGAGTGAACCAGAGACTCGCGAGGCCGCCAAGCATTGCACCCACCGCCAGGAGGCAAACGCTCACGTAGAGGCCAACCAGGGCGTCGCGAAAGAGATGCGCCCGGGCCCAGAGCCGTTCGCCAGTAGCTTTCGCCACCTCGCCCCTCATCTCCAGCAGGTGATGGAACTCTTCGTGGATCTGCCCATATCGGATCGAGGTGGATAGCACGAGTAACGCAACGCCGGGCAGCAGTACCAGCGGCGTGAGCCACAACCCGGTTTCTTCCATAGTCGTTCCTTGGCGGATGGGTGAACCGCCCGATGCCTGGCAATCTAGCCACGCACTCAGGTCTCGAATACGATGCTCATACAACTCCCTCCAGCCTCGGCCTTCTGGAGCTCAGACAGATCTGTCGTCCGCACGCGTCTGCCACTCTGCTCGAGTCGTGCGCGGGTCTCAGGGAAGTTGCTCGCCATGACGAGCGTCTCGCCGACAGAGAAGCTGTTGGCGGCACGCGGCTCCGCCCGGGCGACGTCAATCAACTCGAAGTCGGAGAACTGCTCCGCCGGCACCCACGACTGGTTGATGAGTACCGCTCCACTGCCCACGTACGAACACGCAGACTTGAGGTGTAGACAGCCGGTCACCGGTACGGCAGCTACACGGTAACCGTACTGCTCAACGATTTCTCGCAACTGTGTGATGCCCCCCTCGTCTGTGCGTTCGCTGCGCCCCACATAGAGCGTGCGCTCGATCCGCAGGACGTCCCCACCGTCGAGGGTTCCCGGCGCACGGACATGCTCGATCGGTCGGTGATCGGCGAGCACTCGCGCCACGCTATCGATCTCGAGTCGCCTGGCCGACGCGCCCGGACGCATCATCACCGCAACCTCGTCGAGCACAACCGCTGTGTCTTCTACAAACACCGCATCGGGCATGGCGGGTTCCGGAGAGAGCTGCACGACTTCCGCGCCGAGCTGCGCCAAAAGCTGTTCATACGCGAAATGCTGTGCGACCGCGTGCCGGACATCCAGGGGCTCACGCAGGAGGTGCGTCAGCTCGCAGCGACTGAGCGCGTCAGTAGGTGGGCGGGTGAGGGCGGTTAACAGTTTTCAGCCTTCAGTCATGAGCCGTCAGCTGGGCACACGTCACGTTCACCTTTCACGCTTCACGTCTCACGAATCATCCACCCTGTAGCCCTTCGTCGCATTCGCGTCCCCGAAAGAACAACGTCAGCAGCGCCGCACAGTCCTCTTCCATCGCCCCGCCGAGCACCTCTGGCCGGTGATTGAGCTTGGCATGGCGTAACAGATCTTCTACGCTCCCCGCCATGCCCGCCTTGGAATCGTAGGCGCCAAACACGACGCGACGGACCCTCGCGAGCACGATCGCGCCGGCGCATTGGGCACACGGTTCGAGTGTGATGCACAGCGTGGCATCGTCCAACCGATCCTTCTCGAGCACTGCGAGCGCACGGCGGATGGCTAAGAGCTCCGCGTGCTGCGTGAGGTCGCGTTGGGCGATGGTCTCGTTATGGGCTTGCGTAATGACCTGCTCGCCGACCATCACCGAGGCTCCCACGGGAACCTCGCCGACATCGGCTGCCACACGCGCCTCGGCAAGCGCCACTTCCATGCCGCGCCGATCTGCCTCGGAGAGAGGCACGCGCCTAGGCACCGATCTCGAGCGCCTTCTCGGAATTCTGTGGCACTGGTGGTCTACCTGGTACCCGCACGAATTCGAGATTCTCGCCGTCCGCAGCCCGAACGACTCTCACCACATCGCCCTCCGCGTATTCGCCCTCGAGCACCGCCATTGCCAACCGATTCTGAATGCGTCGCTGGATGACACGTTTGAGCGGCCGGGCACCGTACACGGGATCGTACCCCTCAGCGACGAGCAACTCCTTCGCTTCAGGGACCACCTCGATGCTGAGCCCCTGCGCTCTGAGAAGATCCCCGACCCGAGCCAACTGGAGATCGATGATGCGCGCCAGATCAGCCCGCGTGAGCGGCCGAAACACCACCACGTCATCGACACGGTTCAAGAACTCGGGTTTGAACGTCTCGCGCAGGGTCTCGACGACGCGCCGTTCGGCCTGATCCCAGTCGCGCTCGCCGAACTCCAGAATCCACTGCCCACCCAAGTTGGACGTCATGATGAGAACGACGTTGCGGAAATCGACCGTGCGACCCTGTCCGTCGGTCAGTCGTCCGTCATCCAGAATCTGGAGGAGAACATCAAACACCTCCGGATGCGCTTTCTCGATCTCGTCGAACAGCACCACAGAGTACGGACGGCGACGGACGGCCTCGGTGAGCTGTCCGCCCTCCTCGTACCCGACATATCCCGGCGGCGCCCCAAGCATACGGGAGACGGAGTGCTTTTCCCCGTACTCCGACATGTCCAGCCGTACGAGGGCCCGCTCGTCGTTGAAGAGAAACTCCGCCAAGGCCCGCGCCGTCTCCGTCTTGCCGACGCCCGTGGGACCCAGAAAGATGAAGCTGCCAACCGGACGATTGGGATCCTGGAGGCCTGCGCGTGCACGGCGCACGGCATTCGCCACGGCCGCGACCGCCTCGTCCTGTCCGATCACACGGTGGTGCAGCTCCTCTTCCAGGCGGGTCAGTCGCTCACGCTCCGACTCCAGCATCTTGCTCACCGGGATCCCCGTCCATTTGGACACGATCTCGGCGATGTCCTCGACCCCAACTTCTTCCTTGAGGTACTTGGCGTCAGCCTGGATCTCGGCGAGACGTCTCTTCGCGGCTGCAATCTCCGCTTCCAGCTCGGGAACAGTACCGTAACGGATTTCTGCCGCCTGCTGGAGATCTCCTGCCCGCGTGGCCCGTTCTGCCTCGAGCCGTGCCGTCTCCAGCGTAGCCTTCTTCTCGCGCAATTCCGCGATCGCATTCTTCTCTGCCTGCCACTGTGCCTTCATGGCCTGCGACCGCTCCTCCAGCTCAGCAAGGTCCTTTCGCAACACACCCAGACGTTCCTTGCTCGCCCGGTCCTTCTCGCGTGCAAGCGCCTGCTCCTCGATCTGCAGCTGGATCTTCCGACGCTCGACCTCATCGATCTCCTGCGGCAGGCTGTCGATCTCGATGCGCAGCCGACTGGCTGCCTCATCCACAAGGTCAATCGCTTTGTCCGGCAGGTGCCGGTCCCCCAAGTAGCGGTCCGAGAGCGTGGCCGCCGACACCAGTGCAGTATCCAGAAT
>JAOTWK010000178.1 GCA_029862935.1 Gemmatimonadota bacterium
GTGATCGATCATCTCGAGGGACTGCTCGGATCGGGGGACATATCCTTACCGCTCGCCGTGGCGGCGATGCTCCAGGCCGCCGACGAGCGCGGTGTGGTGGCGTTCAACGATCTCTCGGTGGCCTATCGCGAGCGGTTTCTCGAGTTACAGCGACTCGAGTGGGGTGAAGCCACGCGGCAGCGGGGGACCCTCTCGGTGGACGAGGCTCGGCGCCACTTGCGTAACTCCGTGCTGCCCCGCCTTGCCAGCGCCGGGATCGTCGGGCCCCTTCCGGAACGGACGGAAGGGATCACCCACGTCTCGCTTGCGCCCGCGCTGTGGCAGGAGTTGGTGGCGGAGCGCGATGGAGTTCAGGCGGCGTTGTTGGAACGCGCGCTCGCGTCTGTCCGAGCGGCGGAGGCGCCGGGTGAACCGGTCTCGGCGCGGGGCACCGCGCTCACCGCGCACGGGTTGGTGAAGTCGTATCGCCGCCGACGGGTGGTGAACGAGGTGAGCCTCGAGGTGCACGAGGGCGAGATCGTTGGTCTCCTCGGCCCGAACGGAGCGGGGAAGACAACGACGTTCTATATGATCGTCGGACTGGTCCGACCGGAGTCCGGTCGCATCATGCTGGACGACGTCGACATCTCGTCGCTGCCGATGTACCGAAGGGCGCGCCGCGGCATCGGGTATCTCGCCCAGGAACCCTCGGTCTTTCGGAAGCTGACCGTGGCTGAGAACGTGCGAGCCATTCTCGAGACCCTGCCCATCTCGCACGCGGAACGTGAGCAGCGCCTGGAATCGTTGCTCAACGATCTCACCATCGCCCACTTGCGCGATGTCCGCGCCTACAAGCTCTCCGGCGGCGAGCGGCGCCGGCTCGAAATCACTAGAGCCCTGGTCACGAGCCCGAAGTTTCTGCTGTTGGACGAGCCGTTTACCGGCGTCGATCCCATCGCCGTGAGCGATATTCAGTCCATCGTCGCGGGCTTGCGCCGGCGAGGCATCGGCGTGCTCATCACCGATCACAATGTGGAGCAGACCCTGGATATCGTCGACAGGGCGTACATCATGTTCGAGGGTCGTGTGCAGGTGTCCGGCACGGTGCGGGAGTTGGTGTTCAACGAACAGGTGGCGGATCTCTACCTCGGTCCGACCCTCACCAGCAGGCTGCGCGAGCGCCTGGGAGCGGTTGCGTGAAACAGTCATTGCAGCAGAGCGCCGTGCTCAAGCAGGAGCTGCGAATGAACCCTCGCCTGTACCAGGCGATGGATCTGCTGTACATGCCGCTGCTGGATCTCCAGCAGCATCTCAAGCAGGAATTCGAGACCAATCCGTTTCTCGAGCTGGCCGACGCCGAAGATCCTGACGCTTCGAGCGAGCAAGAGAAGGAGAAGGACGAGGAAAAGGACGAGATCGACTGGGAAGACATCCTGCTCGATGGGTTCTCGGTGGGCGGTGCGCGGCCCGAGTACGAAGAGCGGGAGTACTACCAGCCGGTGGCCGTCGACTCCACCGATTTGGGCGACCACCTGCGCGACCAGCTGAAGCTCCTCGCTCTCAACGAGCGAGAGATCTTCCTGAGCGAGGAGTTCATCGGCAATATCGGCGACGACGGATACCTGCGGGCGTCCGTCGAGGAAATCGTCGCGGGGGCGGAATGCCGTCGAGAGGATGCGCTGGCGCATTTCGCCACGCAACGGCGCCAGCGCGATCCAGAGGACGGGGCTGATCCGCTGGAGCCGCCGTTCACCCTGAAGGAGGCGGAGGCACTGTTACAGATCGTGCAGCGCCTCGACCCTCCCGGTGTCGGGGCCCGCGATCTCCGTGAGTGCCTGCTGATTCAGTTGAAAGAAGCCGGGCAAATGGACACTCTCACGTATCGGCTGGTGGACGAGGCGTTCGACGATCTGATCGGGCACCGGTGGACCGAACTCGCCAAGCGATACGGCCTGACGCCAAAGGACGTGCAGAGCGCTGCTGATGAATTGGCGCACCTCGAGCCGAAGCCGGGCCTCCGCCATGCGGGCTCACGGGACGAGTACGTCGTGCCCGACCTGGTAGTGGAGAAGGTGGAGGACGAGTACCGGGTGTATCTCAACGACGGTGGTATGCCGCGCCTGCGGATCTCGAAGGTGTACCGCGACATGGCGGGCGACAAGTCGCAGTTCAAGGGCGAGAACCGCGAGTTCATCACCCAGAAGCTGAATTCGGCCACTTGGCTCATTCAGGCCATCGAACAGCGCCGACAGACCATGCTCCGGGTCATGTACTTCATCGTCGACCGGCAGCGGGATTTCTTCGAAAAGGGCGTGGAACAGCTTCGACCGCTCACCCTCCGAGAGGTTGCCGAGGTGCTCGACCTGCACGAATCAACGGTGAGCCGCGTGACGAGTCGCAAGTACGTGCAAACGCCGAGAGGAGTGTTCCCGCTCAAGTTCTTCTTCTCGAGCAGCGTCAGCACCACCTCCGGAGAGGATGCGAGCTCCCGCGCGGTCAAGGCGCAGATAAGCAAGCTCGTGCAGGACGAAGAGGTCTCGAAGCCCCTGACCGATGCGGCCATCGTCACCGCGTTGAAACGAAAGGGCATTCAGATCGCGCGCCGGACGGTTGCCAAGTATCGGGAGCAGCTGGGCATTCTCCCGGCACGCATGCGCAAGCGCGTATGACGCTGGCGGCCGACGGGAAGGTCGATGTCAGTGTTCTCGTCCCAGCTGCGGACGAGGCCGACAATCTACCGGAATTCGTTCGCCAGTGCGCGGACGCCTTCCGCGCGGTGCCCTACGCGTGCGAAGTCGTCATCGTAGACGACGGCAGCCAGGACGACTCGGCCACGGTGCTCGAGCGGCTGCAGGTGGAGCACCGGTTCGTGCGGGTGGCTCACCATCGGTCGCGCCGCGGAATCGCCGACGCGCTTCGCACCGCCGGAGAGTTGGCGCGCGGCGACATCTTCGTGTTCTACCCAGCCGATCTGCAGTTTCTTCCCAAGGAGATCCCGGATCTCGTGGAGCCGATTCGTTTGGGCAACGCCGACATCGTCACCGGAACGAAACAAGGCGATTACGAGAAGGCATTCGTGTCTGGCGTCTACAATCGGCTTTGCCGCCTGCTGTTTGGCGTGCGAGTGAGCGACCTCAACGCTGTGAAGGCGTACCGCCGAGAGGTGATGGGAGTCGTACCGGCCAGGCCGGATTGGCATCGCTTCATGGTGGTGATCGCCGCCGCCGATGGCTACAGCGTGGCCGAACGGCCGGTCACGCTCCACCCCCGCCGAGCGGGAACCTCGAAATTCGGCCTGGGCCGAATACCGGTGGGCGTGATCGACCTGTTGTCGGTCTGGTTCCAGCTTCGATTTGGGCGCAAACCGCTGCTGTTCTTCGGTCTGTCCGGCGGCATCCTCTTTCTGCTCGGCTTTCTCGTTGGGATCGTCGCGCTCGTACTTCGGTTCGGGTACGGAATCGGGTTCCGACCGCTGCTCGACCTGGTGATGGTCTTGGTGATCACTGGCGTGGCCCTGTTCGGTTTCGGCTTCCTGGGCGAGATGCTGGCCGGCGCCCGGGAAGATGTTCGCGCACTGGGACGATCACTCGAGGAGCTGCTTGCAGAGCTGAAGCGGAAGCAGTAATTAGTCTTGCAGAGCAGAACCCGAAACGGTCCCTCCCGCCGTCGGTGGGTGACGGGAGGCTCCTATGTCCAGATGCTCATCCGCTGTGCGCGTTCTTGCCTGGGTGGCTTTCGCCGGTGTTCCCGCCTGCGGTGAGGGGACGGCACCGCGGGTCCCGACGTACCTTGCCGTGACCGATACCGTTCCGATGGTGTCCGGTGGGACAGCACAGCTTGCGGTCACGGTTCTCGCAGCTGACAGCACACCGATGGTTGGAGTGTCGCTCAGCTTTCAGACTCTCGATCCGGCCATTGTCACGGTCTCCCCGACCGGTCTGGTGACGTCGGTGGGGCCGGGCGGCAGCACCGTGGTGCGGATCTCGGTGGATGCGGTCACGGCCGACGTGACAGTCCTGGTCTTCACGCATCCTGCCGGGACGATTCAGGCTACCACGCCGGTCACGGCCCGCCCGTTCGGGATCGCCATCGGCAGGGGAGGTCATGTCTACGTGACACGTCTCGACCCCGGGGCCATCAGTTGGAGCGTGCTTCCGCAGACCGACCTGAGTGGCACGATCACCGTGGGCTCGGAACCCACCTCGGTGGCGTTCGCCCCATCCGGCACCCGCGCCTTCGTAGCGAACCAGTTCAGCAGCGCCGTTGGGGTGATCTCGGTATTGGCCGCGCAGCAGACGGCGCTGGTCCCTCTCGCAGGGAATCCCTTCTACGTGCTCGCGTCGAAGGACGGTGCTAACGTCTATGCGACCCTCAACTCCAACTTCCTCTCGGTGATCGATGCGAATCTCGGGAGCGAGGTGGCGCGTCTCCCTGTGGGCGACGCGCCGAACGGCCTCGCCCTCCACCCGACGGAGCCTCGACTGTTCGTCACGGCCTTCTTTGGCGGAACGATCACGGAGGTGAACACCGACACCCGCCAAGTGACACGAACGCTCGCGCCCGGCGGGACGCTGCAAGGCATCGTGGCGGCCCCCGAAGGCGACGTGTTGTACGTGGCTGATGAGGGTGGGGATCTCAAGGTCGTCGACATCGCGACGGGTGGTGTCACCCAGGTTCCAGGCGCATCGGGAGGGTTTGGCTTGGCGCTGAGCCCGGACGGGCGCCAGCTGTACATGGGGGTGCCCTCCACCGGCATCGTGCGCGTGATCGATCGGGCTAGCCGTACGGTGGTCGGCACCATCACCACCGGTGGAGTCCCGCGCCGCATCGCATTCGACTACTTCGGCGGCTGGGCGGCCATCGCGAACGAAAGCGGCTGGGTCACGTTCGTCCGCTGATGGGGCAGGGTGCCGGCCCCTTGGCCTTCACGTGGGGCGATGCACCCTGTGGAGTCGCTTCACGCTCCCCCCACTCTCCAACTACCTTTGGGCTCATGCGCCTGCTGGTGGTCACACACAATTACCCCAGGTTCGCCGGCGACCCCGCCGGGGTCTACGTTGCACGGTTGGCGTCGGCCGTCGCGGCGCGTGGCGGCGACGTGCGTGTGGTGGCGCCGAACGCTCCGGGCGTGATCGGCGGCACCGACGGTGTGCCGGTCACGCGGTTTCGGTATGCGCCACGCTCGTTGGAGCGCGTCGGGTACCGGGGCGATGTGCGGTGGCGGCGACTCCTGGCCCCGGGGATGGTGCTGTCCAGTCCCCTGTACCTGATGGCGTTTCAGCGCGCGGTGGCGCGCGCGGTCCGCGAGTTCCAGCCCCACGTGATTCACGCCCATTGGTGGCTGCCAGCCGGCTGGGTGAGCGTACGGACCCACGTGCCGGTGGTCGTCACGTGCCATGGAAGTGACGTGCGGCTCCTCGAGCGATCGCGTGTGCTGCGTCGGTTGGGTGCCCGCGTGCTGCGGCAGGCAGCAATGGTCACGACGGTCTCCGAGTTCCTGTCCCGAGACCTGCGTGATCTCGTCGGTGATCCGCGGCCCGCGGTCACCGTCACGCCGATGCCGCTCGACGTCGATCTCTTTCGGCGAGGCGCTACCGTCGTGAAGGCCGATCCGCCCACTATCCTCTACGCAGGCAACCTCGTGGTGACGAAGGGTGTGGACGTACTTATCGACGCCTTCGCCAGACTCCGCCGTGCCGGGATCGGGTGTCGCCTGCGCATCGTGGGTGAAGGTCCAGACGCCGATCGTCTTCAAGCGTTGGCCCTCGGGACGGGTGTCGGAGACGCGATCGAGTGGTGGCCTTTCATCCCCCAGACGTCGATGCCCGAGGCATACGGACAGGCCACGATCACCGTCCTGCCGAGCCGGGGTAAGGCGGAGGGACTGGGGTTGTCGCTCGTCGAGGCAGTGCTGGCGGGATCGGCGGTCGTGGGCACGCCGGCGGGCGGGATCCCCGAGGTTATCGAGGACGGTGTAACCGGCCTCCTGACGCGGGACGGAGACCCCGAGGATCTGGCGGCGAAGTTGGAGCGCCTGCTCGGTGATCCCGATCTGCGGCGATCGCTGACTGACGCGGGTGCGGCGCGAGCCACGGAAAAGCACGCGGCCGATTCGGTCGCCGATCACTTTCTCACGCTGTATGACGATGCCGCTCGCAATCACGACGTACGCTGAGCCGCCGGCTGAGTGGAACGCGCTCGCTCGGGAGTGCGGTACGTTCTACCATGATGCGAGATGGATCGCGGGCATTGCCGGCACATTCGGTTATCGACTGCACTGTCTGCTCGCGTGCCGAGGCGAGACGGCGGTCGGTGCGCTCGCGCTGGCCGAGGTGCCCGCTCCTTGGGGTGGCCGACGCCTGGTGAGCTTCCCGTTCAGCTTCATCGCGGGGCCGATGGCCGGTGATCCGAGCGTGGCCGGCGCGCTCTGTGAGCGCGCGCTGGAGCTGGCGGAGCAGGTGCGCGCGCGCCGCCTCGAGATCAAGCAGTACCGCGCGCCGCCGCCCGTACCAGGATTCCAGCGATCGCAGCGGTACACGACCTACCGTATCGACACGAGCGGTGGGAAGGAGGCGGTCTGGTCACGGTTTCATCAGACGAGCGTCAAGCAGCGCATTCGCAAGGGCGAACGTGCCGGCCTCGTGATCGAGGTCGGTGGCGGTCCCAGGGAGTGGCTTGCGCTGGCCCGGTTGGTGGAGCGCGTTCAGCAGGGACACGGCGTACCCGCTCCGCCGCGTCGCTTCTTTCTCGAGCTGTGTGTGGGCCTGCAGGGCGCGGGACTCGTCGATCTGTACTTGGCGCGCGTTCCGGATGGTCGGGTGGCCGGCGGCTTCGTGATGTACAAGGGACCACGGGAGTGGGTGTATGCCCTGAGCGCGGCCGACCCCTCGCTGGTTCGGGAGTTCCGACCGCCACACGTGCTGCTGTGGGACGGAATCAAGCGGGCAATCGCCGCTGGGGTGAGTGTCGATCTCGGGCGGTCGGCGCCTGAACAAGCCTCGCTGGCCGATTTCAAACAGCGGTGGGGTGCCGAGGCAGTGCCGCTCGCGTATGATTACTGGCCGGATGCGGGGGGGCTCGGCGAGGCCCGTCGGGACAAGGGTGTCGCCGCGCTCGGTGCGTGGATGTGGCGCCGCCTGCCGG